>QZKK01000006.1 GCA_003599475.1 Desulfobacteraceae bacterium | reverse complement strand
GATCAACAAACCATTTGACAACTCAACCAATCGACCACTCAACCAAGCAGGAGGAGATCGTATGTCGATTCCCAAGAAAAAAATGATCGAAATTTACACCACCATGGTGAAGATTCGGATGTTTGAAACCAAGGTGTCGGAACTGTTCGCCGCCAACAAGATACCCGGCGTCGTTCATCTTTACATCGGCGAAGAAGCGGTTGCAGCCGGCGTATGCGCTGCCCTGAAAAAAGAAGACTATATTACCAGCACGCACCGGGGCCACGGGCATTTGCTGGCAAAGGGGGGTGAAATCAAGCGGATGCTCGCCGAGCTGTTCGGTAAAAAGACCGGATACTGCAAAGGGAAGGGCGGATCCATGCATATTGCCGATATCGACCTCGGCATTCTCGGGGCAAACGGAATCGTCGGCGGCGGTCCTCCCCTGGCCGCCGGAGCCGCGCTCGCCGCCAAGTATCGGAATCAGGATGCTGTGGCGGTCAGTTTCTTCGGAGACGGGGCTTCGAACCAGGGGACGACCCATGAAGCCATGAATCTTGCCGCCTGCTGGAAACTTCCGGTAATTTTTGTAAACGAAAACAACATGTACGGTCTTTCGGCCTGCACCTCTGCCACCTTGTGCATCGCCGATGTGGCAGACAGGGCTTCGGCATACGGCATGCCGGGGGTGGTGGTCGACGGAAACGATGTCATCGCCGTTTACGAAGCAGCCGCCGAGGCCGTCCGCCGGGGCCGAAAAGGGCTTGGGCCCACGCTGCTCGAGTGCAAGACCTACCGGCATCGGGGGCATACCGAGGGGGATCCGGGCACGGCCTATCGGAGCAGGGATGAAGTCGAGGAGTGGAAGAAAAAGGATCCGATCCCCCGGCTCGAGAAAAGCCTGATCGAGACGAAAGTCCTCACTCGAAAGCAGATGGAAGGCATCCGTGACACCATCGATGCCGAGATTCAGGAGGGCGCCCGGTTTGCCGAGGAGAGTCCCTATCCGGACGTTTCCGATATCACTGCGGACGTTTACGCATAAAGGGGGAATGTTTTCATGCCGACCATGAATTTTGCAGAAGCCATCAGAGATGCCCTTCGACTCGAAATGCAAAGGGATCCAAACGTGTATATCGTCGGGGAGGATGTGGGCACTTACGGAAACGTCTTCGGTGTTACAAAGGGGCTCATGGAACAATTCGGGAAAGAGCGGGTCAGGGATACCCCGATCGCGGAAAGCGCGATTGTCGGATCCTCCGTAGGGGCTGCGGCCTGCGGCCTGCGGCCCGTCGCCGAGCTGATGTATATCGATTTCATCGGTGTGGCCATGGACCAGCTCTACAATCAGGCGGCCAAGATGCGCTACATGTTCGGCGGTAAAATAAAGATTCCGATGGTTTTGAGAAGTGCGTGCGGTGCCGGCAGGGGGAGCGCCGCCCAGCATTCCCAATCGCTGGAATCCTGGTTCATGCATGTTCCCGGATTGAAGGTGGTGATGCCCAGCACTCCGGCGGACGCAAAAGGGCTCTTGATCTCCTCCATCCGGGACGACAACCCGGTGGTTTTTCTGGAACATAAACTCCTCTACCGGATCAAGGGCGAAGTGCCCGAGGGCGAATACCGGATTCCGATCGGAAAGGGGGATATCAAACGATCGGGTAAGGATGTGACCGTGGTCGCGACTGCAAGGATGGTGCACTTTGCGTTGAACGCTGCGGAGAAGCTTGCCGCAGAAGGCATCGCGCTTGAGGTGGTGGATCCCCGAAGCCTGTCCCCTCTGGATGAGGAAATCATATTGGAGTCTGTCAAGAAGACCCATCGTTTGATCATCGTTCACGAAGAGGTCAAATTTGCAGGGTCCGGAGCAGAAATCGCCGCAATGGTTGCCGAGAAGGCATTCGATTATCTCGACGCTCCGATTCTGAGAATCGGTGCACCCTTCAGCCCGGTTCCATTTTCACCCAGCCTCGAAGAGAAATTTATACCCAGCGAACAGGACATCATCGATGCCGTCAAGAAGGTGATGCTGGGCTGACCGGATCTTTCTCCCGCAGAGGCGCAGAGACGCAGAGGATATCAATCTGAAATCTGAAATCTGAAATCTAAAATCAAAAATTTAAAATCTAAAATGTCTAGTGTGGGCATTATCGCCAACCCGGCATCCGGAAAAGACATCCGCCGCCTGGTGGCCCACGGCAGCACGTTCGATAATGAGGAAAAGGTGCGGATCGTTCGCCGCGTGCTTGCCGGTCTTGCCGCCCTGCGTGTGAGGGAGGTTTTTTTCATGCCGGATCCCTACGGCATCGTCGCAAGAGCTGTCGAACAGATCCGAATCGAAATCCGGTTCACCCCCACCTCCTTCCGAATCCGGGGCGAGCAGGAGGATTCCACCCTCGCCGCCAGGGAAATGGCTGAAAAAAGGTCGGCATGCATCATCAGCCTGGGAGGCGACGGAACCAACCGCGCCATCGCCAAAGGTTCGGCCCGGGTACCGATCCTTCCTATTTCCACCGGGACCAACAATGTGTTTCCGACGATGATCGAAGGGACCATTGCAGGCTTGGCCGCCGGCTTGATTGCAAAAGGGAAGATACCCCTAAAGGAGTGCACCTATCGATCCACCCGGCTGGAAGTGCTCGTGGATGGAAAGACAGTCGATATGGCACTGGTGGATGCAGCCGTTTACGACGAATCGTTTGTCGGATCTCGCGCCGTATGGGATATGAAAAAAGTTCGCCAGATTTTTCTCAATCGCGCAGCACCCGGCAGCCTCGGGATCTCTTCAATCGGCGGGCTGCTTCACCCTGTTTCTGCCGAGGCGCCTGCCGGGCTGTATCTCGAACTGGGAGGAAAGGAGTGTACCGTACTGGCCCCGGTTGCGCCGGGAATCGTTCAGCGGGTTTTCATCAAGCACCAGAGGGTCATGCGAATTCGACAACAATTCGAAATTCAGTTAATTCCGTCTGTTCTGGCTCTGGACGGGGAACGGGAGATCGAGCTGCGAAAACCACAGCGAGCCTCCGTTCGAATCGGGCCGGGCGGTCCACTTGTGGTGGATGTGGAAAAAGCCATGGCGGCGGCGGCAAGGAGAAACATTTTTTTTCATTCAAATTCCGATAAACAAATCTAGAAATGAACCCGTTCTCCGGCCTCCGGAGCTTCGACCCTTACCTGCGGGTTCTTATCCCGGCATGTGCGGATAAACTCGTCTGCGGTCTTGGCCACAATCGGAAAGGATGCATAATGGATCGGGAGCGCCATTTTCGGTTTGAGCAGATGGACCGCCTCTGCCGCCTGGTAGGCATCCATCGTAAAAATGCCCCCGATCGGAAGCAGCGCCGCATCCATGGGATAGAGCCGGCCGAACAAGCCCATATCCGAAAATACGCAGGTGTCGCCTGCATGATAGACGGTTGTTCCGTCGGCGGCGATGACGATGTTACCAATCGCACAGGCCGTATCCGAAGCATGGAAAGCGGGAATGCAAACGACCTTTACCCAATCCAGCGTAACACCCCCTCCGACCATATACCCGGATCCGGAGTTGACGACCCGATCCGATTTGAAACCTTCCTCCTGGAGACGGCGAACCGTTTGAACCGGGCCGCCGAGCAGCGCACCGGTTTTGTTGCATATGGAAACCGCTGATCCAAGATGATCGAAATGGTCGTGGCTGAAAAGAACCAGATCGGCGCGATCGATCTCTTTGACCTCTATCGGGCATCCCGGGTTGCCGTCGTCTTTTGTCCAGGGGTCGAACAGAACCACGCGACCGTCAGCGGTCGTAAACTCTGCAAACGAATGCCCCAGCCATCGAATGCTGCCGCCCATAAATCCTCCTTTGGTGGTGCGAATTGGCCTGAAATCGATCAACCTATCCAGGTAAATATCGAAAATGGCATACCCCTGTCAAGCCGGGTTCTCCGCAGGAACGCCTCTGCGCGAGGGATTCGGTGTAAGGTTTCAGGTTTTTTTCCTGAAACCCTGCACTTCGAATTCAGATCTCCCCGGGCTGATCACCCCTGCGAAGCCTTCAGGGCCTGTTCCAGATCCGCGATGATATCGTTCGGATGCTCGATTCCAACCGATATCCGGATCAGTTCGGGCTCGACTCCCGCCACCGCCTGATCTTCCGGGCTCAACTGGGAATGAGTGGTTGTTGCCGGGTGGATGACAAGCGTCTTGGCATCCAGAATATTTGCCAAATGGGAGCACAGCTTCACCGATTCGATAAATTTTCTTCCCGCCTCCAGCCCGCCCTTCAGGCCGAAACCGAACACCGCGCTCGGACCCATGGGGAAGTATTTTCGAGCTTTCTCATAATCCGGATGGCTCTTTAGCCCCGCATAGTTCACCCACGCGACGGCGGGATGACTTTCCAGGTATTCCGCAATTTTCCGTGCATTTTCACAGTGCATCCGCGCCCGGAGCGGCAATGTTTCGATACCCTGCAGAATCAGGAAACTGTTCATGGGGGCCAGCGCAGCGCCGATATCTCTCATAAGTCCTGTGCGCAGTTTGGTACAGAAGGCCGTACAGGGGGTGCCTTCCTGTGTGCAAAGCGCCTGCCAGAAATTGAGGCCATGGTAACCGGGGTCCGGTTCCGTGATTTCCGGATATTTGCCGGATGCCGCCCAGTCAAAATTGCCGGCCTCGATAACTGCGCCTCCAATACTGTTCCCATGCCCTCCGATGATCTTTGTAAGCGAATAAAGGGCGATTTCAGCTCCGATATCGAAAGGATTGAACATGGGCG
The DNA here is from genome assembly GCA_003599475.1 of Desulfobacteraceae bacterium. The sequence continues at coordinate 39,027 of QZKK01000006.1, read as the reverse complement.
GCGGGGATACCGTATTGTCGATCATGAATGGAATGGAATTCCGCCGGGCAGCGTCTGCAATCCCTTTTAAATCATCCACATTGCATTTCGGATTACCGATGCTTTCGGTAAAAATGAGCCTCGTATTTCCATCGATTGCTCTCTCGAAGTTCTCCGGCCGGGAAGACTCGACGAAACGCACCTCAATCCCGAAGCGCTTCAACGTGTTTTCAAACAGCATATGAGTGCCGCCGTAGAGATTCGAACCGGACACGATGTTCTGGCCTGCACCGGTGATAGCGGCGACGGCATAGAAAATTGCAGACATTCCGGAGGCGGTGCAGATGGCGGCGGAGGCGCCGTGCAGTGCGGCAAGCCGCTTTTCAAGAACGTCTGTCGTCGGGTTCATGATCCGGGTGTAGATATAACCGGTATCGCGCAAAGCGAAGAGGTCCGCCGCGTGCCGGGTATCTTTGAACACATAGCTTGTTGTCTGATAGATCGGTACCGCTCGCGACAGGGTTTCAGAATCCGGAACCTGCCCGGCATGTAAAGCCAGGGTTTCGAGATGTTGTTTGCGTTCGGACATCGGAGCCTCCTTTAAAGCCTTTTACAGTAAGCACGGGTTCGTTTTAATGAATTCGCCTGCGGCTGGATGGTGGATCGATGACAATCAGTATAAAGCCGTAAGGGTTTAATTTCAATGCGGAGGTGAAAAAAGGCAAAGGAGTTAAAGGCTCCGCATCAACGGCATATCGGACATAATTTTTCTTGCGCGCATCTTCACATGGCTGTCGGGATCAATCGGAGACAACCGGTGGGGGTTTGGCAGGACGGCAGCTAGAAGAGCCGCCTGATGCGGAGTCAGGTCGCGGGAAGATTTCTTGAAATAGCGGCGGGAAGCCGCCTCGGCGCCCATGATCCCGGAACCCCAATCGACCGTATTGAGGTAAACTTCAATGATTCTCCGTTTGTTCCACAACAGCTCGATCAAGGCAGTGTAGTAGGCTTCCAGTGCCTTTCGCCAAAGGCTTCGGACCGGCAGCAGGAAGACGGTTCGCGCAGTCTGCATGGAAATGGTGCTTGCCCCCCTGAGCCGCTGCTGCCGCACAATATCTTTTGCCGCCGCTCGAATCTCTATCATGTCGAATCCGTGGTGATGCAGAAATCGTTGATCCTCTGCAGCCAGAACCGCTCTCTGCAGGTGGGGGGAAACCGATTCCAGAGGCGTCCAGATGAAATGCGGGCTTCGATACGGTTTTGACTGAATCCGGTGGAGAATGGAATCCCAAATGATGCTGAATGTCAGCGGAGGATCGTAGAATCGGAGCACCCCAACCTGGATGAGGCTGATCGATACCAGCAATGCAATCATCCATATGCCCAGACGGGGCATTTTCTCCAGGATATGCCGGACGGTTGTCTTGCTGCCTCGATTTTGCACCTTCGGCTCCGCACCAGGGACTTTTAAGAACCTCTATATTCTGTAAAGGGCTTGATCGTCAATATGGAGGCAACCGCAGTCACAAATGATTTGAGGGCACCGGGCACATCTCCTTTCGAGTTCTCCCGCATCCGAAAAACATCGCAGATTTTACAGAACATGCTTCAATTAATTTAAAATCTGAATTTGAAAATCTTTGAAATTGCGGTTGACCGGATCGAAGCACCTTTTGTACAATCAACCTGTCTAATCGCGGATTGGGGCGCTTGGATCCGTTCTTTCTATAGAAGATATCGTTAGACGGAGATTTCATTCGGAATCATCCCGCATCGAGGGATGATACAGCCTTTAGGTTTGCCGGAGGTGTCGAAATGAAGTGTGAAGTCATCCGGGTTTCGAAGGGTTATCGGCCGCTCAAGAGGGAAGAAGTGTTGGAACTGCTCAAAAAGGAATTTCCGGAGTTTGAATACATCGCCTGCGGTGAGACCGGAAATGCCCTGGTGGTAAAAAGATCCAGTTTCTCCGGTGCAGAACTGGATGTTGCCGAAAAGGAGATCAGGCTTCGCAACAGGGTGCCAAGGCCTTTTGCCAGGGCGTTGGACCTGGCGCTGATGGGAACGATCTCGGCGGCAACCGCCCCGAAAGTTACTCACCGGATCAAGAAATTTTTAAAAGAAAGGTATTCCTCCTAAAGCCGCAGGCAACGGGGTTCGATACGGGATCGTCAAGACGCATGCCAAGACGCCTGCATTTGAGGGCCGGGAGGTTCCCCCCTTGTCCTTGAAACAGGAGATCGTCAAGCCCCCCTGCGATCTTCTTTTTTTATCTTTTCTTCCCAAGCGTTTTAATTCATCATTTTCTCCCCTATCCCAGAAATGCTGAATGATATAAGCCCGGCCGCTGGCCACTGGATGTTTGATGCTGGATTCTGGATGACTGAAGCGGCCAGTTTGATCGAATCAGAAACTGAAGAGAAGAACGCTGAATACTGAACACTTTGAAGTCGATGACGATTCCTTGCACGAGCGTGGCGTTCGTTTTTCAGACATATCTGAAAAGAAATAAGACTTCTCCTGATGGACAAATCCGCCGGCTTCTGTAAACTCCTAGTAGTGTCATGTCTTTCGATTGCTTTTCACCGAGCGGTCGAAGCTCCTGCTCCGAAATCCGCAATTCGGACTCCAAAACATTTGAACCAAAGGGAGTGCTGTACAGATGAGCGCACTGAAGTATAAAGACCTCTCCAATGATTTGACGCTCGTGAAGTTGAATCCGAAAGACACCTATTCGGAGCTTGTCGATGCCTTGGACATTCTTTACAACGACGGTTCCCATACCAATATCCTGGATCTTAAAAAGTTCGATACCCCTCATCTTTCCTTAGACGATATCAAGAGACTGTCTGCTTTTACAAAGAGCCTGATTCGCAGCCGAACCCGCAAGATTAAAACCGCAATCGTTGTCAGCTCGAAATCCGAGTATTTCATTGGACACGCCTTCTCTGCTTACACCTGGGGCGCACCGATCCAGGTCGGGACTTTCAGTGAACTGAAGCAGGCGATACAATGGCTGCATCGATAAATCCCAGATCCTGACTCCAGCCTTTTCAAAACCCTACACCTGACTTTTACTCTCCCCGGCGGCCGATATTACATGCTTTACCCCATTTTATGAGGCCGGCAACGGGTAAATAATGGTTCTCATTGCGGTACCGAGAATTCAATCCTCCAGAACCCCGGAATGACGGAGTTCGATAGAACAGGGGGATTCTTTTTTTCCGAGGCAAGCTGAGGCAGAAGACCGATAGAATTGCCTTGACCGCAATCAAAACCAAAGTGGAATGCTAAAGGAGGTACTATGAGAACGCTAAAATTACTGATGGTCATTCTATTAGTGGCATCCTTTATCGGTTGTGCCGGAATGAGCGCGGAAGAACAGCGGGCGCTCAGCGGCGGAGCCATCGGAGCGGGCGCCGGCGCACTCGGCGCGGGGGTCTTAGGCAAATCACCCGCCGCAGGGGCTGCCATCGGAGGGGCTGCCGGAGCCGCAGGAGGATACTTGTACGAAAAATCCAGGTAAACGTGCCATAGGCTGCCGGCCCCTTCTGCAAACGCAAGCCCATTTCTGAACGGGATAGGGCCAGGGAAGGGATTCATTCGGAAGGAGGCGATCTCAGAAGACCGGTTGAAAAATGAAAGAGGAACTTCTTCGAAAAATCGACGTTTCCGGTGAAGAAGGAGATTCCTTCCGATCAAAGGAATGGCTGGTTACAAACGGGCTGGGCGGGTATGCTTCCGGAACTCTTACAGGGGAAGCTTCCAGAAGGTACCATGGTCTGCTCATCGCGGCCCTTCCGTCTCCCTACGGCCGAACGGTAATGCTCGATCACCTCTTTGACCGGGTCCGCCTGCCTGGCAGCGGGTGGATCCGTCTCCACGGGCAGAATTGGCAGGATGGGATCGAAATCCCTTCCGGGATGCGACCTTCCGTCGAATTCAGATTGGAAATGGGTTTGCCTGTCTGGCGGATTCAGATCGGAGAATTCATCATTGAAAAAAGCATTCTCATGCCGCGCAGCCAAAACACCGTTCGCCTGACCTATCGATACATCTCGGGAGGCGATCCAATCCTGCTGCAGCTTCAGCCTGCGATGCGATTTCGCACTCTCGGAGAAAAGGCGAGCGCCCCTTTGGATGAGACGTATATGCTGACCGTGATGGGAAGTAACTTCGAAGTCTCATCCCCACGGGAAGAGTTGAAGTTAAGGATGGTGTTCACAGGCAATTCGTCGCTTTGTCTGGACAGAAACACCACTCGGGAAGTTTTTTACGCCGTGGATGCGCAAAGAGGTGTCGATTCACGCGGCCTGCTCTGGACGCCCGGCAACTTTGAAACGAAACTGTCGCCGGGCGGCGGGAATACCCTGATTGCATCTACGGAACCTTTCAATGTGATGCTCTGCATGTCCCAGGAGGAAGCTTTTTCTGCCGAACAGGATCGCCGGCGGCAGCTTCTCTATCGTGCGCTTCCCAATGAGCATTCCACATTGGCCGCCGAGCTGGTTCTTTCCGCCGATCAGTTTCTGATCGCGCCTGTCGGGAGATCCGAAGACGCAGCCCGTACGCGGGCTGCCGGAAACGACATCCGAACGATCATCGCCGGCTACCACTGGTTCACCGACTGGGGCCGCGACACCATGATCAGCCTGGAGGGGCTCACTCTGTGTACGGGTCGCTCCACCGACGCCGCCTGGATCCTGCGCACGTTTGCATATTACATTCGAGACGGCCTCATTCCGAACCTGTTTCCGGAGGGGCAGATCGAAGGACTCTACCATACCGCGGATGCCACCTTATGGTATTTCCACGCCATCGATCGCTACGTGGAGGCAACCGGCGATCGGGAAACCTTGAGGCATTTGCTGCCGCACCTGCAGGCGATTGTCGAATATCACCGTAGAGGAACCCGTTTCGGCATCGGAGCCGACCCAGATGATGGACTGCTCAGGCAGGGGATGGAGGGCTACCAGCTCACCTGGATGGATGCAAAGGTCGATAGCTGGGTGGTAACCCCCCGGCGGGGCAAGGCGGTTGAAATCAATGCACTCTGGTATAACGCCCTCCGATTGATCGAGCAGTGGTTGATCCAAGAAAGGGGGGAGGCTGCGGCGGAATCGTACAAACCTCTGATCGAACAGGTGCGCAGTTCCTTCAATGATCGATTCTGGTTCGAACGGGGGAGATATCTATATGATGTCGTAGACGGTGAACACGGGGACGATTCGGCTCTTCGTCCTAATCAACTTTTGGCCATATCGCTGAGATATCCGGTGCTGGATGAGGTCTATTGGCGGTTCGTTGTGGAAAATGTAGAAGAAAGCCTGCTGACGCCGGTCGGGCTGCGCAGTCTATCCCCCGGTCATTCCGATTACAAATCCAAATATTACGGCGATCTGCGCGCCCGGGATGCGGCTTACCATCAGGGGACGGTCTGGGCCTGGCTCATCGGCCCCTTCGTCGATGCCTGGTTGAAGGTGAATCCGGAAGACCGTGCCGGTGCACGCCGCTTTCTTGAAGGCTTCGCGCCTCATTTGAACGAAGGCGGAATCGGCACGATTAGTGAAATTTTCGACGGTGACCCTCCCTTTGCGCCTCGAGGATGCATCGCACAGGCATGGAGCGTGGCAGAGGTGCTCCGGTGCTGGCTGAAGACAAGCAGCTAGCACGACTTCCGGTTGACATCGGCCGAGATGACACGGGGCGGCTCGGATCAGATCGGATCGGATCAGAGGGTTTTTGCAGGATATGATTTCTTGCGCAGCCAGGCTGACAATCGAGGGGTCAGGAGTCATCGCTTTTTCTTTTCCCTGACCCTGATAGAACGAGCGGATCTCCTGGGACCAATCCGGACCATCCAGCTCGGGTTGCTCCGTTTCACCGAAGTTCGGGGACTGGTCAAACATCTTTTTATCGATTTCCGCAGTCAACCCGTCTTTTTCCGTGTTTTCCCGCACAAGATCCGCAGGAACCGGATGCATATTTTCCGACTCGCCCTGCACGATCACATAAAGAACCGTATTCTCGTCTTCCGAAAGGTAGTTGTTTTTGACGGTACCGAGTTCCTCTCCGTCTCTGCCACTGATTTTCCGGCCGATCCAGTTCTGCGCTTTTTTTGCCTCGATCTTTGAAGCCTGGGCTTGGGAGTCCTCCGTTTTTCCGGCCTGTGCGCTCACCTGCCGGTTGATATCCTCGGCCAGACGCCCGTGTTCCTCGAGGGTTTTTACCGTATTGGAGGCAAACTGCTTCAGCTCCGGGTGCTGTCCCTGCTGCGATTGTTTCTCGAACGCCTGTATATCTTTATGATGATCTTTTACCATCTCATTCATATACTCGCGATCGAATTCTTTTCCACTGAGCCCGGAAAGCTTATCTAAAAGCTTCTGGTGCTCCGGATTCAATTCATTCGGAAGCGATAGATTGTTTTGCTGTGCAATCCCCTTGAGCTTTTCGTTTGCCTTCGAATGATCGCTGACCATGCGCTCGCCAAACTCTTTCACCTTTTGACTTTCGGCTTTCTCACCAGCCAATTCACCGAGCCGGACCTCCATCATGCTGCCCGAGGCAGCCTCTTCCACAAACTTCTTGTCCTGCTCGCTGAGCTTGCCATCCTGGGCGACTGCCGGCGTCAGGGCGATGAATAGAGAAAAAAAAGATACGGCTGCAATTGCTGAAAATCTGTACATACGACTACCTCCTGGATCAAAAAGATTATGCACTCCATCCGTTGCATTCGACCCGCATCGTATCAGGGGGATTTTGCCTCCGGAATAAAGAGGATCGCGTATTTGGGGGTGAAAACTCCGGTAATGTTTCAATAATGCCGGCACGAAGTACTTACGAGGGTCTCTTGGCTTCGGCCGATTACAGCAATCGCACGATTTTCATCGGCGCCAAGACGATGGCCGTATGGCCCGGGACATACCATGTTCCCTCCGTGTTCATTTCAGGGGTCCCGCCGCCTCCGTATCGGGCGTCCTCACTGGACCAGAGGACATCCCAGCGGGAGTCCAAAGGAGGTGCCAGAAGCGGCTCGGGTGCGGGCAACAGGTTGAGGCTTCGCCCCAAATTGACAACGATGAGGCGGTCTCCTTTTCCCTCTCCCAAAAACCGGAGGACAAACGCCTCCGGTCCGACTACGGCGCCGTGCACCCAGTCGGCGCGCTGCTCTCGAAATACCTCGTCTTCCCGGCGAAGCCGCAATAGATCGCGGTGGAGCAGGCCGCACGCGGAGCTTTTCGGCTGCTTGGAACGATCGAGCTTGCACATTCGGAAAGTCTCGGGATCACAGGGATCGGCCATCGCTTCCCGGATGGATCCGCGAAGGCTTTCGAACTGGGAAAGGAAATCGAGCCTTCCAGTCCGTACCTTCTCCGCCAGATCTTCCTTACAGTCCGCAAAATAGCAGAAGGGGTTGGAGGAACAGAATTCTTGCCCTTGGAACAGCATCGGAGTTTGGGGCAGCAGCAGCAGCAGCGCAGTCATGGCACGCAGCCTCCCGGAGTCGGTCAGCTTGTGAATTCGTTCGCCCCTGGCGCTGTTTGCGATTTGATCGTGGTTCTGAACAAAGTTGACGAATACAAAGGGTTCAAATCCAAACGTCCGGCTTCCTCGAGCCTTGTTCTGCCAGTGATAGTACTGGCCTTGGTAGAGGAAGCCCCATTTGGCGGCGGAGATCAATTCCTGAGGAGACCCGAGATGGTTGCTGTAATAACCTTCATTGCGCCCGGTCAGCGCTACCATGGCCGTATGGTGGAAATCGTCGTTCCACAATGCATTCAGGCCGAATCCTCCCTCTTCAGGCGAACGGATCAGCCGGGCCTGCTGAGGCTCGTTTTCACCTATGAATACCAGAGAGCGGGGGGCAGCCGAACGGCGAGCCTGATCGATGAGATCGGAAAGGATATGGCTTGAAGATCGATCGAAGATCGACTGAGTGGCATCGATCCGAAGCCCGTCCAGGTGAAATTCACTCACCCAGTAAACGGCGTTGCTGATGACAAACTCTCTTACAGATTCGGAATTGTCGCCATCGAAGTTGATCGCATATCCCCACTCGGTCTCGTACCGATCGGTAAAATAGTCAATGGAAAATTGGGGGAGATAATTTCCGACCGGACCCAAGTGGTTGTAAACCACATCGAGAATGACTCCCAACCCGAGTGCATGGGCGCAGTCCACGAAGAGACGGAAGTCATCCGGTGAGCCGTACAGGCGGGTGGGGGCATACAGGTTCACGCCGTCGTAGCCCCAGCCGAACCGGCCGGCAAAGTCAGCCACAGGCATGATCTCCAGCAGGGTCACACCAAGCTCCGCCAGTTCAGGAAGGTGTTCCAGAGCGGACTGCCAGGTGCCCTCCCGGGTGAAGGTGCCGATGTGCATCTCATAGACGATCTGTCCTTTCATTCCGGCTCCCGACCAACCCTCGTCAGTCCAGGGAAAACGGGATGGATCGACAACCTGCGACGGCCCCTCGGGTCCATCCGGTTGAAAACGAGAAGCCGGATCCGGATATAGATCGTTTTCTTCATCGAAGCGGAAGCGGTAGAGAAAGCCTTCCGCTGCCTGAGTTACAGCACCGGAAAAATATCCATCTGATTCTGAGGCAAGCTCTTCGAGGGTCGTTTGCCCCTTCTTGGATGTCTCTGCGCTGCCGTCATCCAGGGCGACGAAAACCTTCCTGCGGCGCGGGGCCCAAACGCGAAAATGAACTCCGCCTCCCGGCAGCACTTCGGCTCCTATCGGCAGGCGCCTGCTCCAATTTCGCCGTTTTTGAGTTGAAGTCGTCTTTTTCATGGATCTCCACGATCAATATGGATCGCGTGGCGGCAAATAAAAATACGTGTTTTAAGGTATTTAGGGGTACAAACAGGCGTATTGGAGCTTATTCGTTTGTATTCCGCCCAACAATTGCGTTGATTCAGACGGATGTTTTTATCCTGGGAATTTCGCCGGAAAGAATCTCCGGGAAGCTTCGGGTTTATGAATACCGACTCGACCCCATTGATTCGGATCCGCTGAGGTACTAAAATTCTTATTGATTCCGTTTGTTTAATCTCCTGCGAAGAGGAATGAGCAGATGGCCGGCCGCGCGATTTGGAAAGGGGTGATCCGGTTCGGTTCGATTTCCGTTCCTGTAAAGCTCTATTCCGCAGTAGAGGACCGGAAGATCCATTTCCGGCTGCTTCATCAAAAGGACCAAACCCCTGTATCGCAGAAAATGGTCCATCCGAATACGGGGGAGCCCGTACCGCATGAAGAGATCCGCCGTGGATATGAAACGGGGGATGGAGAAATCGTCCTGCTCGATGATGAAGAGCTCCAGTCGCTCGAGCCCGAAGCCTCCCGGGATATCGAAATCACCCGCTTCGTCGATCCTGACCGGATCAACCACCAATGGTATGACAGGCCTTACTACATGGGCCCGGATTCGGATGCCAAATCCTATTTTGCACTTGCAAAGGCCCTTGAAAAGGAGAGAAAGGAGGGTTTTGCCCGCTGGAGCATGCGAAAGAAAAGGTACATCGGTGCATTGCTGGCGGAAAATGGATATTTGAAGATGATCACCTTACGCTACGCCGATGAAATCGTCGATGTCTCCGAGCTTCCCAGACCGGTCAGCCGGCCTTTCGAGAAGCAGGAGATTCAAATGGCGGAGCAACTGGTGCGGGCACTGGAAGCCGATTTCGATCCTTCTGCATATCGTGACGAGTACCGGGACCGTGTGCAGGCACTCGTAGAAACGAAGGCTCGGGGCGGCACCGTTACCTTCGAGAAAATCAAAGAGAAGAAGCCGGAGGTCGTATCGCTCGCCGATATGCTGAAGAAAAGCATCCAGCGCGCAAAGGAGGAAAGAAAGATTGCCCGAGCTTGAAGATCAAGAGATACGAACCCGTGCGTTCTGGTCCGGAACCATCACCTTCGGACTGGTAAGCATTCCCGTTGCCCTTTTCCCCGGGAACCGAACCCAGCGGGTCGCCCTTCGTATGCTGGGTCCGGATGGGACTCCGCTCAAGCGGAGGTTTTACTGCCCGAAAGAGGACCGGCCCATAGAGAGAGAAGAAATCGTCCGGGGCTATGAATACGAAAAGGACAAATACGTTTTGGTTACAGATGAGGAGCTGGAGGCATTGGAGCCGAAGAAATCCCGAGAAATCGATCTTCGCCGGTTTGTACCGGTCGACCAGATCGATCCGATGTACTTCGATCGCGCCTATTTCCTGGCTCCTACCGGAGATTCCCAGAAACCTTATCGCCTCCTTGCCGAGGCGATGGAAAAAACCGGACGGGCCGGAATCGCTACCTTCGTCATGCGGAGCAAAGAATACCTGGTTGCCATTCTTTCTGAAAACGGAATCCTCCGGGCGGAAACCCTGAGGTTTGCAGACGAAATCCGAACACCGGAAGAAGTGGGGCTCCCCCCGCCGATCCATGTGCCGGAATCGACCGTAACCGAGATGGATCAGGAGATTCAGGCCGCAGCCGCAGAGAATCTCGATCTGAATGAAATGGAGGACAGGGGCTCGGAAAGACTGCTGGCGCTGATCGAGCGGAAGAAAAAGGCCGGAGAAGGGGTGATTCATCCTCAACAGGATACGATGGAGGACGAAGAGGAAGGCGGTGAGGTCATCGATATCATGGAGGTGCTGAAACGGAGCATCGAACGGGCCGAATCCGAGTCGAAAAAGAAAGCCGCCTCACCAGGAGCATCCGCAGAAATCGATGTGCGGGAACTCCAGAAGAAGAGTAAAAAGGAGCTCTACGATCAGGCCAGGGAGCTCGATATTCCGGGTCGAAGCGCAATGGACAGAGAGGAGCTCATCGAAGCGATCCGGAAGACGGCCGAGTAGCTCGAATCAATCACACAAATTCCAAGCTCAAAATCCCATACAATAAGGCAAAATAATCAAGTAAAGAAATATTCAAACAAGCTCGTCTGGGGAAGTAAGGAAAGGAGTGGCGATGAAGCGGATTTTTGTTTTCTCACTGATGGTCCTACTGTTTTGTACCCAGGGATATGCCTTCGGGCAGCAGCCTCCGGCAATCGCGAAGGAGATCCCCACGCTGACGGTGAGCGGAACCGGCGAGATATCGGCTGCTCCGGATATGGCCGTTGTCCAGCTCGGAGCGGTGGCTCAAAATGAAAACGCAGCGGATGCTCAGAAACAGGTGAATCGGATCGTGGGGTCGATCCTCGATGCGGTCAAGGCGGAAGGGATTGCCCAGGAAAAAATGGCTACCGCCGAATTGACGCTTTCGCCGGTGTACGAACGAATCAGCCGGCTCCCCCCGGATCAACCGAATCTTCCCCGAATCGTCGGATACCAGGCATCCAATGTCGTTCGGATTGAAATCGATCAGATGAATAAAATCGGAGATGTCATCGATGCCGGCATCCGTGCCGGGGCAAACCGGCTTGAAGGACTTTTTTTCGAGCTCAGGGATGACACGCGGTTTCGAAAGCAGGCGCTGCAGCAGGCGGTCTTGAATGCACGGGAAAAGGCCGGGGGGATCGCAGAGACGCTGAAGCTTCGAATCGTGAAAATCCTGGAAATCACCGAGGAAGGCGTCCGAACGGTCCGGCCTCAGTTCCGGATCCAGAAGCTGGACATGATGGCCGCCGAATCGACCCCCATCCAACCCGGTCGAACCCAGGTGAATGCTTCGGTGGCGATCCGGTATGAAATCGGAAGTACCGGGAACTGAAAAGAGGGAAATTCCTCACGCAAAGCCGCAAAGACGCAAAGGGAAGGGTAAGCGTGCAACGTTCAACCTGCAACGATTTAAACGATTCAGCCTGCCTGTGCGATGCGCAGCCCTTCGATGACGGCGGCAATGATCAGCAAGGGCAGGACCAAACGGTAGAAGATGAGGTAGCCTTTTTTCGCTCTCTCCCGATAAGGCTCTGCTTTGTTTTTCCTGAAGATCCAGAGTCCCCGCCAGATGCCGATGCCGCACGCAAGAAAAAACGCCGGCAGTTCGAAAATGCCGTGGGGGAGAAGATTGAGGAAGCTGATGAATGGGGACTCCTGCCACGAAAGCACGGCTCCCATCAGGTATCCGTTTTGAGCGGCGGCCATCAGGGGAATGATCCCGAGCAGAGTCCCCGCCCAAAGCACGATGAAGGAAGCCAGGGAGTTCTTTAGAAACAGAAAGAGAATCACCGCGAGAGCACTGCTTTCTCTCAGATAGGCGGCCAAGTCCGAGAGATACCGAAAGGATCCGGGGAAATGGTCCGGTCTCAAGAATCCGATCAGCACGCCCGCCAGAAAAAAGGCGATCGCTGCCAGAATATGAAGACGCGCTTCCTCTGCGTGGGGAATCGCTTCCTTAAAAAAGTGTAGAGACATGCCTTGACCTGACCTTGCTCGATGGGTTCGTCGGCCGATTGGGTGGTTAAAGGAATCATAACCTGGATTCGGTCGGATTGAAATCGATTGCGCGCCGCGTATTTTATCTTCCCCCTGGCGTCAGTCCATGGACCGGGATTTTTTCATCGTTGTATTCATAGGGAGAGCAGACGCATGAACGAACCCACAAATCTTGAACAATTGCTCGACCGGGTACGTGAGGCGGCGCCGGATCGTGACCGGATTTCTTTCGGTGCGATATTGAAAGTGATCGGCCGCAGATCGTTCGGCCCTGTATTGCTCGTCGCCGGCCTGGTCACGCTTGCACCTGTTATCGGTGACATTCCCGGCATACCGACGATCATAGGAATTTTCGTGTTTTTGATATCGGTACAGTTGCTGTTCCGCCGGGATCACCTTTGGATTCCTGGATTCCTGCTCAAGCGATCCGTGGCAAGAGATAAACTTCGCAAGGCCCTCAAGTGGATGCAACCCGCGGCCCGGTTTATCGATCGCTTATTGCGGCCGCGTCTTACGATATTTGTCGAAGGAGCCGTCGTCTATGTCATCGCGATCGTCTGCATTGCTATCGCCGCCACGATGCCGCTGATGGAACTGGTCCCCTTGAGCGCCAATGCAGCCGGTGCCGCGCTCGCCGCTTATGGCCTCTCATTGATTTCCCGTGATGGATTACTGGCACTGATCGCGTTCGCATTCACTGTAACGGGCGGTGGATTGGTTGTTTTCAATCTTTATTGAAATTGAACCGAGCCATCGATTCGGTCGATGGCTTCGATCAGCGGCTGACGATTTCAGCGAGGGCGGAGCCGATGTCCGGATATTTGAAATTGAACCCGTGTTCTTCGAGCTTGCGCGGTACGGCACGCTGGCTGCTGAGAAGAGCTTGGCCGAACTCCCCCAGCGCAAGCTTGATCATAAATGCCGGAGCCGGCATGAATGCCGGCCGATTGAGGGCTTCGCCCAGTTTTTTGGCAAGCTCTCTATTGCGAACCGGCTGCGGGGCGCAGAAATTAAAGGACCCGCGCAGGCGGTGATTTTCAATGACAAACTTGTAGGCGGAGAGCAGGTCGTGCATATGGATCCAGGAAAACCACTGCATTCCGTCGCCGAGGGGACCGCCGATGCAAAAGCGAAATGCAGGAAGCATTTTCGCCATCGCCCCTCCGCTTTTGTCCAAAACGATTCCAAACCGGGTGAGAATCACGCGGGCACCCTTGGCTTCGGCTCGCAAGGCCTCCTGCTCCCAGTCGGAACCGATTCCGGCGAGAAAATCCCGGCCGGGGGGCTCTTCCTCCGTGAGAACCTCGTCTCCGCGCGACCCGTAGTAACCGACTGCGGACGTACTGCAGAATGTTATTTCCGAATCCGGAGGCAAAGCTTTCACCAGATTCCGGGTTGTTGAAATCCGGCTCTCATGGATTTCCATTTTGGATTTTTCCGTCCAGCGTGTAAAAATTGATTTACCGGCAAGATTGACGACCACATCCTGATTCTTCAGCGCCTCTTGCCAGGCGCCTTCCTGAGCCGTATCCGCCTCTATATAACGGAACTCCGGATGTTCGATGGATCGCGGTTTCTTCCGGAGCCCCACAGCAGTGACTCTATCTCCCCCGTTCAGGAAGAGGTTGGAAAGATGCCGTCCGACAAAACCGAGCCCTCCCGTGATGAAGCAGTTCATTGGAGAGTCCTTTACGAGTATCGAGCCCCCTTGTTAGAAACTTCAATATAGTAGTGTTCAGCGTTCAGTGTTCAGGAGTGTTCAGTTTCCAGTTCGATCAAATGCCGAAAGCGGCACGGCCGGGCTCGTGTGAAACTACATGAACGTCGAACATCGAACATCGAACGTCCAACATCGAATTAAGGAACAAGATCAATCTTAGTTTTCTTATTCGATCAAGCTGGCCGCTTCGGCCATCCAGAATCCAGCATCAAGCATCCAGCGGCCAGCGGCGGCGCTTATATGAAACTACATGAAAAATTCGGAATCCGAAACAAATTTGCTTTGCGCTTAGAACATTTCCGGCTCACCGGGGGATTGGGCTCCCTCCGCCGCCGGAGGACTTTTTTTCTCTCGAAACTCCTCCCTCAGTTCATCGGCAATTCTTTGCTCGCCTTCTGTTTCCGGAAAGGCCAGCCCGATCAACAACCCCATACCGGCAAGAGCGCCTGCGACATAGAAGGTGTTCTTGGTCATCATTTCCCTGGATTTCTCCCGGGTGCGTCGGCTTCTTTCGATCGCACGTTCTTTTATTTCCTTCGCTTTGTCCCCGACTTCCATTGCCTTGTCCCCGATCCGGGCTTTGGTTCCCTGAGCCTGAAAGGAAGATTCAATTTTCATATCGGACTCGGAACGGCTGCGAAGGATGCTCGCGGTAAGCCAGGCGGCACCGATTCCGGTAAGTATCGTCGGGAAGAGGTTTTCACTGATCGCATCGTAAACGGAGGTCCCTGCATCCTTCGCCTTGTGGCCGACCTGTCTGGCGGCACGACGGGTCTCTGCGGCGGTATCCGACCATTTCCTGGAGAGCCGCTCCTTTTTCTCGAATGCGGTTTCTTTCAATTCCTCATACTTCTCCTGAGCCTCTTTTTTCATTTTTTCCGACCGGCTCGCTTCTGTTTCTTGATCGATGGCATAAGGGTCGTATGCGCCCGTTGTTTTTTCTGTTTCAGTCATTTTCGTCCTCCTTATTAAATTTACACCCAAGATCTTTTTGGATCGGGTCTTGATCAGGCTTCCCTTTGGGTTGCCTTTACGACCCGGGCCAGCAAAATACCCACTCCAAAGCTGGCTCCCATGAAAAGCCACGGTCGTTTAACAGAAAACTCCCGGGCGTCATCGATGATCCGGTCGATTGAAGTATCCTGAAGATAAACCGAAAATTGATCGATCCAGTCTGCCGATCTGGTTACGTATTCTCTGAAGATATGCTGCTCTTCCTCATTGAGATTGCCGGCGGTTTTCTTCAGGGCGTCTGCGGTTTTTCTCAGTTTTACCCCCGACAAGACAAGCTGATCCGATACCCTGGATTTGACATAATCGTTTACCTTGCTCCGGATGTCGTCTCTCGATCGCTCGCGACGATTTTCAAATGACCGGGGTGCCATGGATTTTTCCTCGTATGCATGTTCCAAACCGGTATGTTCTACCATAATGGTCCTCCCTTTCGATTTATTGGTGTCATCGATAAACACTATCGGCAGCCCTACTTGGGGTAAATAGACATCTCAGTGTATTTGCGCTTGAAAAAATATGTAGGGTGCATGAGGCTGAAATCATTTATGAAACAAACCTATCGGAATGAAAGGCCGCATGCTTCGTTCCCCGCCCTTCTAATCATCCGAAAGCACACTCAGGAATTCCCAGGATTTGATTTTGCTCACGGAAATTTTCAGCGAGACGAGGATCGGCATTGCCAGAAAGATTCCAATGACCCCCCACATCCACCCCCAAAACAGAATAAAGATGAAGATGATTACCGGGTTTACGGTGAACCTCCTGCCCAGTAACATCGGGGTGATGACGTGCCCCTCCATTCCGTTCAAAAAGATGAACAGCAGCGGCGGAAGAACGACCTTGTAACCGGATTCGAAGGTCAGAAGCGAGACGACGAAAACGATTCCGGTCGTCACAACTCCGCCAAGGTAAGGAATAAAGTTCATGATGCCGGCGATCACCCCCCACAGCACCGGATTCGGCATGCCGAGCAGACTCATGAGGGCGGCGGTTGCAACGGCCAGGCCGAAATTGATCAGGCTGATCGTCAGCAGATATCTTGCGGCCTCCCTTCGGATCTCCCGAACCAGGTGTACATATCCTTTCGGATCCCCGAGTACGGTCGCTATCTGCTCCATGAGGGCGCTCCCTTTCGATAGAAAGAAAAAAATGAGCACCAGGACGATGATCGCCGTGACGCCGAAATCCCGGGTATGGCCGAAGACCCGCCGGGCCAGCCCCGGGCCTTCGACCACTACCTTTTCATTTTCATTCTTGGAATCGAGCTCGGTCATCTCCTGCAACCGCTTGGTTGTTTGCTGCGCCTCCTCTATCTTCAGTTTTAAGCCATATAATTTAAATTCAGCCTCCCGTATCAATCGAGGGGCCTTGTCCAACCATTCGCTTGCCGGGTATGAAAGCTGAAAAAATGCTGCACCCACAACCGCAATCGACATCAGGATCGTAAAGAAAGCGCCGAGCACGGCCGGTATTCCCAATCTTTTGAGAAAGTAAACGGGCGGCTGCAGGAGTGCAGTAAAATAAAGCGATAATACGATTGGAACGAGCAGGTCTCTGGCAAAGTAGAGGGTATAAAGAAGAGACAAAGCAAGCAGCCATGCCGCAATTTTTCTCTGGCTGAATGCCGATTCCGTCAAGCTTCTCACCGGACTGCTCGGAGCGGAGTCCGGGTCCTCATCCTGTGGCGGTCCGGGAGTCCTTTCGATTTGCATGGGTTATCCTGTTTTCCTCTTCCGTTTCGGATTTTGAGAAGGAATGGCGGAATCCGCATCCGAATCGATCCTCACCGCATGGGGTTCGGGTATGATCCGGGTGCCGTATCTTCGCGCGTACACCCGGGTGAATTCCGCTCCCAGAAAACTGATCAGTGCCGAGTAGTAGATCCAAATCAGCAGAACCACAAACGAGCCGGCGGCGCCGTATGTGCTGCCGATCGCCGTTCTTCCCAAGTAGAGCCCGATCAGGTACTTGCCTGCTGAAAACAAGCCGGAAGTGATCGCCGCACCGATGAGGACATCCCCCCAACCGATTCGAACATCCGGAAGATATTTGTAGATCATCGCAAAGAGCAGAGTGGTAATGATAAATGAAATGGCGACGTTTGAAAAATTCCAGACCCAGGAGAATCCCTCCATCCGCTGCGCCCCCAATTCCTGCATCCCGCTGACCAGCGCACTGAATCCCATCGATACGATCAGCAGAAAGCCGACAGACAACACGATCCCGAAAGATCGGATGCGGTCCCGGATCAAGCCTTTCCACATACTGCTTCCGGGTGCCGGTTTGACCTTCCATATATAGTTCAGCGCCGATTGAAGATTCACGAAAACGGCGGTGGAGCCGATCAGTACGGTGATGATGCCACCCAAAATGGCTTTGAAATTGCCTCCGATCCGGCCCAGATTGTTCAGCACCTGGCGAGCGATCACTGCACCCTCACTGCCGGTCATCAACTCGATCTGTTGGATTACCTGCCTTTTCGCCTCCGCTTCGCTGAAGATGACACTCGCAAGGCCGACGGAGATAAGCAGTATGGGGGCCAGAGAGAAAATGGTGTAAAATGCAAGCGAAGAAGCCAGCCGAAAAGCGTCATCGTTCCACCACTGCCCCAAGGCGAGAACGGTAAGCTCCCATCCTCTCCTTGTGCCGGTGTTCAGGTTCGAAAAAAAAGACCGCATGCCATTTCCCCTTTGCTTTGTACCGGGGCCCCTCGGAGAGCCGAAAATGTCGAAAACAACCTGCTGCCATGAAACAACAAGTATCTGTTTTTCCATGCTGTTTGATAATACCTGCAAACCCTTATTTTCAGGAAGAAATCAAAGGGGAAGGGGAGCGAGAACCTGGATGCCGGTGCAGTTCTGAACTTTGAACTTTGAACCGTCGAGCGCCCTGAACGTTTACGGGTCCGAATGCCTGCCGATCTATTCATCTACTTGCTTTTTCTTCATCAATTACCTGACACACCTGATACTCCTGGTTCTCTCTCAATGGTAAAAAATACGATGCACGGAATTCTTTGCGTGCGCCATGAAAAAAACAGGAGGTGACAACGATGTGTTACAACTGCGGATGCGGAAAGCCCAATGACGATCACGGGAAAGGTCATATGGGAGTCGATCCGAATGGAAAGGCATTAACGGACAAATCTTTTGAAGCTGCCAGCAAGGCCTTTGAAATGAGCAAGGAAGAATCGAAAGAAAACACCCATAAACTGCTGAAAGGATGATTTGGCGGGAAAGCGGCGGAAAGATTCGGATTTCCGCCGCAAAATCGATTCGGATGCGATCTTTCGCACGGATGAATGGAGATCGACACCGATCAGCGATCACATTTGCGAAAATGAATCCTTCAACAATCTAAAATCTAAAATCATAAATCTAAAATTCCTAACATGGGTCTGAAAGAATATCGGAGAAAGCGGCACTTCGACCGCACCACCGAACCGAAAGGGGAAGCGAAGTCCAGTACCTCGGGGCGGCTGTATGTCGTACAGAAACATGCCGCCAGTCGTCTGCACTACGATTTCCGTCTCGAGATGGATGGAGTCCTGAAAAGCTGGGCGGTTCCAAAAGGTCCGAGTCTGAATCCTTCCGATAAGCACCTCGCCGTTCATGTGGAAGATCATCCGATCGAATACGGTGGATTCGAGGGAATCATCCCTGCAAACGAGTACGGCGGCGGAACGGTAATGGTGTGGGACAAGGGACATTGGGAGCCCGAAGGGGATCCGCAGAAAGGCTACGAACAGGGTGACCTCAAATTCCGCCTGATGGGCGAAAAACTGAAAGGCCTCTGGGTTCTGGTAAGAATGACGAAAAATAGCGGTGAAGAGGGCAAGAACTGGCTGTTGATCAAAAAAAAGGATGAATATGCGCGGACGAAAACCAGGATCCTGGATGAGGAACCCCTGAGTGCGGCTTCAGGCCGTTCGATGGATGAGATTGCAGGTGACCGGGACAGGGTGTGGTCTTCTCTGACCGGCAGCGAAAAAGCGGCTAAAGACAGGACTATCAGGGAGAATATCCCGATTTCGGACGATCTTTCACGATTTGCCGGCGCCCGGCGAAGCGGCTACCCTCGCGCAATCAGGCCCGAGCTGGCAACGCTTGTCAAGGATACCCCGAATGGCGATGCATGGCTGCACGAAATCAAGTACGATGGTTATCGGATTCTTGCATTTAAAAAAGATACGAGAGTGCGCCTGATCACTCGCAACCGAAAGGACTGGACGGATCGGTTTTCTTCCGTAGAGCGAGCCCTGCAGAAACTTCCGGTGGACGATATCGTGACCGACGGCGAAGTGGTGGTCAAGAAAGCCGATGGGACAACCGACTTTCAGGCGCTTCAGAACGTACTCAAAGGCGTCGATTCGGGAAAACTGACTTACTATGTGTTCGATCTTCTCTATTTAAAAGGATTCGATCTTACCCGGACCCCGCTGATCGATCGAAAAGAGCTGCTGCAAAACCTGCTGGAGAGCGCCTCTTCGGAGTCCCTCCAGTTTTCCGATCATTTCCGCGGCAAGGGGACAACCGTTCACCGGCACGCCTGCCGCTTCGCATTGGAGGGGATCGTTTCGAAACGCATCGACGCCCCGTATCGACAGCAGCGGACCCGCGACTGGCTCAAATCCAAATGCCTTCAACGGCAGGAGTTCGTCATCGCCGGGTTCAGCCGGCCATCCGGATCCCGCACCGGCTTCGGCGCGCTCCTGCTGGGGTATCACGCACCTTCCGGAGAACTGCTCTATGCAGGACGCGTGGGTACCGGGTTCAACGAAAAGATGCTGCGGGAACTGACCCGCGATCTGGAGTCGCTTCGGCGGAAAACCTCCTCTCTTTCCAATCCGCCGACCGGCGCCGAGGCAAAAGGCGTTGCTTGGGTTCAGCCGGAAAGGGTGGCCGAGGTTGAATTTACCGAATGGACGGAAGATGGGATGCTGCGGCACCCTTCGTTCAAAGGGATTCGGGAGGATAAGGAGGCCCGGGAAGTCGTCCGCGAAATGCCCAGGGAAAAGCTGCCCGGTGCAAACGGAAATGCTCATGGATCATCGCCTGCGGCCGGTAAGAATTCCACTGAAAAGTCCTCCGTACGCATCGCCGGAATACGCCTCAGCAATCCCGGCCGGATCCTGTACCCGGATCGGGGGATTACCAAGGCCATGCTGGCCGGCTTTTACGAGCAGGCCGCGGGTTGGATACTGCCGCACATCACCGGCAGACCCCTGACCATCGTCCGCTGTCCTCAAGGACGGCAGAAGAAGTGCTTTTATCAAAAGCATCTGACCGAGCAGATCCCTGATTCGGTAAAAGGGATTCCGATCAAAGAAAAAAATGAGGAACGCACCTATTTCATGATCCAAGATCTCAGCGGCCTCATCGCTCTGGTGCAGCTTGGGGCACTCGAGTTCCACCCCTGGGGAAGCCGGGTCGACCGTCTGGAGCATCCGGATGTGATGATCTTCGATATGGACCCGGGCCCCGGCATCGAAAACGATCGATTGGTGAAAGGATGCCGGCTGCTGCGGGAGCAACTGGAAGGTGTCGGGCTGAAGAGTTTCATTAAAACAAGCGGCGGAAAGGGTTTCCATCTCGTTGTCCCTCTTGTGCGCCGGAGCGGTTGGGACGAGGTGAAAGCGTTTTCGGGAGCCGTCGCCAGAAACCTGGTGCGCGAGCATCCCCGGCAATTCATCGCCGTTATGACCAAAAACAAAAGAAACAACAAGATCTTCGTGGACTATCTGCGCAACGGCCGCGGAGCGACGAGCGTCGCGCCTTTTTCGACACGCGCGCGTCCGGGAGCTCCCGTGTCTACACCGATCGGCTGGGATGAACTGGACGAGAGATTGAAACCGGATGCATTTACGGTCGAAAACCTTCACCGGCGCCTGGAATCCTCAAACCAGGACCCGTGGTCCGGATTCTTCGACATCCGCCAATCGATTACGGTTGCGATGAAGAGAAATATGAAGGTTCAAGAATAAGAAAACGGAGGTACGATCGCCATGAGAATCTGGATGCTTATTCTCGTGATCATTCTTGTCGTGGCCCTGTTGCCGAGCTGGCCGTACAGCCGGGGTTGGGGATACTACCCGAGCGGGGGACTTGGATTCGTCTTATTGATACTTCTCCTGCTGCTTCTGCTCGGCGTCTTGTAAGCATTGAGCAACTCTGCTGTCCCTACATGTTTTCCACCATGGATTTTACATGATCCCATGTATTTCCATTCTCTCTGTTATGTCCCAAGTAAGAAGAAGATCGATTTCCACAGGCAACCGGAAACACCCGGGCCGATGATCGAAGGAAGAGGTTTTCAATAAAGTTTCCAAGAGGGAGGTTTATCGATGGCACACGAATTTTTCCAGACGCTCGAAAAAGACCATGAGGAGGTCAAAGCGATTCTCGAGAAACTCGAGAGCGCATCCGACGGCGCGGTAAAAACGAAAGAAGACCTGTTTCTGAAACTGAAACAGGAATTGATCCCCCATATGAAGGGCGAAGAGAAGCACTTCTATCCCGCTCTCAACAGCAAAAAGGAAGTAAAGGAGCTGTCGATGCAGGCGATTGAAGAGCATCATGTGGCCGAGACGGTACTGAAAGAGCTCGAAAAGCTGCCCAAGAGTGCCGAAAACTGGAGCGCAAAGGTACAGGTTTTCAAGGAAATCGTCGAGCACCACATCGAAGAGGAGGAGGAAGAGGTGTTCGAGGCCGCCGAAGATGCACTCGATGAGGAGGATCTCGACAGGATCATGACATCCTTCGAAGAGGAGAAAGAGAAGGCGAAGAAAAAAATCAAATGATTCTTTTCAGGAGTGGATCGCACCGGATTTTCCGATCCATCCTCTATGATCGCCGAGGGCGGTTGCTTGCCAACCGCCCTTCGGTTTCTTCCGGTCATTGTAACGGACGCCGTGCTCCGTCAGAATTTGGCAATCACCCATACGGCATGTACGATCCCGGGCAGGTAACCCAGAAGGGTCAGCAGGATATTGATCCAGAAGTGTTTCCCTATCCCGACCTGAAGAAAAACGCCCAATGGCGGCAATAAAACAGCGATGATGATGCGAACGAGATCCATTTCGAATTCCTCCAATCAATCATTAGCGGCTTTCTCCGGAAGTATCCGCCACGTAGGCGTCGCGCCGGCCCATCGGCTTCGGCCCGCCGGTGGTGGAGTCTTTCCGCGTCTGGTGCTCCATTTCGGCGTTCAATTCCCCTCCAAGGAGGATGATATAGGAAGTCAAATAAAACCACAGCAGGAGGATGATCACCGCCCCCATCGAGCCGTAGGTCTTGCTGTAGCTTCCGAAGTTTGTGACATAGACGGAAAATAGAGCGGAACCCGAGAGCCACAGAAGGGTTGCCGAGACCGAGCCCCAGGAGACCCAGCGCCACTTGGGGGAGTCTCGATCCGGGCAGAAGCGATAGGCAACGGCCAGGGCGAAAATGAGGAAAACACCGAGCAGCGGCCAGCGCAGGTAGGTGAACATCGCCTGAATCGCTCCGGGGAGATTCAGGATTCCCATCAATGCAGGCACTGCAATGACGAATGCGATGGCGATCAGCCCCAGAACGATTGCACAAAATGTAAGCAGCAGGGAAATGAGATTCAGCCTGATAAAGCCGCGTTTTTCCTCTTCGTCATAGACGATGTTGAGGGCGGTCATCAACGCCTGCATCCCCTTGTTTGCACTCCAGAGAGTTAGAAGAATCCCTGCGATCATCCCCAGGCTCAGGGCGCCTCCGGAATGCTGCACGATCGCTGTAAGCTGATCGCGAAGGATCTCATACGCCTCTTTCGGCATCACTCCGCTGATTGAATCGACATGATGCTGGAGTTCTTGCGGGTCCGCCGCAAGACCGTAGATGGAAACCGCAGCGGCAAGCGCAGGAAAAACAGCAAAAAACCAATAGTATGCCACGCCGGCGGCGATCATCGAAAGGTTGTCTTTGGATTGCTCCTCTTTTA
Organism: Desulfobacteraceae bacterium; assembly: GCA_003599475.1. The sequence continues at coordinate 15,975 of QZKK01000006.1, read as the reverse complement.
CCCGGAGCAGGATATCCCGCCAGCCTCTTCGCGGGATTTGGCTCGGACGCGAGGCGTTGCGTCCGCGCTCGTCTTCCGTTTCTCCAGACCCTGACTTGGGTTTCGGTGTACTCACAGGAGTCCCCCTTTTCTCGCATTTCAGCCGATCCGAGTGAACACATATAAATCACTCGTCGCTTCAGATTAGCGCTCCGGCATATAAATCACTCGCTTCAGATTAGCGCTCCGGGAGATTTCATCAATAAGGGAAACATCGTAATCGCATGATCAAAAAGATTTATTTCGAGGAGAAAATGGGGGTATCAGGGGCTCTTTCCATTTCGAATGGAGACCTACCGCCTTTTCAGCTTCAAAATGGGTTTCCCACCCTATCCACATGCGGCTCAAAGCGGAATAGCTATAGGAGTGGCCTTTTTCAGCCGGCTTCACCTGAAAGACATTCTTCAATGTACAATCCAACAATCCGAACGGCTTCTGAATGAATAAGAGCATAGAGACAAGGAGTTTTTGTATCATATACGACCAGCGGGCGGAGGGGGATGCGGCACTGCAGGAAGGAGTGGATCGCATCCGGGGTCTCGGACACATCGTTTTTCTGAAGAAAATCGATGAACCGATCGATGCAACCCGATATGCATCCGAAGCCTCCGAGCAGGGGGCGGACACCGTGGTGGCGGTTGGGGGGGATGGGATGCTCAATCTGGTGGCAAACGGAATTCTACAGGGAAGAAAAGATGCACGATGCGCCGTCGGGCTGGTCCCATTCGGCACGGGAAACGATTTTGCCGGGGCAAGCGGGATTCCGCTCAACGATTCACTGGGGGCTCTGGATGTAATAATTCGCGCAACCCCGGTGCCAATCGATGTCGGGCGGGTAAACGATACCTATTTCATCAATGTCGTTACCGGCGGGTTTCCTGCAGAAGCGGCTGCAGAAACCCCCGGTATTTCGAAAGAATTTTTAGGCGGTTTTGCCTATTTTTTGACCGGACTCGCTAAAATCGGCAGTTTGGCCGCAAGAAACGTCCGCTTTACAGGACCCGGTTTCGAATGGAAGGGCGAAAGCTATGCGTTCAGTTTCGGAAACGGAAGGCGGGCGGGCGGCGGTTTCAAGGTATCCCCGCATGCAAGGATCAATGATGGCCTGATGGATCTGATGATCGTCCCTGAGTCGGAGGAAGGTCTGCTTCCGCTGATCCGCGAGTTTGCGAGGGTAAGCAATCTCGGCAGCACGGAAAAGATCGTTTATGTGCAGGTGCCCTGGATCGATCTGGACAGCCCTGAGACCATTCACCTCAATGTGGACGGTGAGCCGGTCAAAGGGAGAAATTTCCATTTCAAAATACACCCCCTTAAGTTGCCGTTCCATCTGCCCGAGAATTCACCGGTTCTATGTCTCCCCCACGAGAGGGTCGATGTTTCCAAATGAAGAAAGACCGGGACATACCCCCTGCTCGCCCGCAAGAGATTTTGCAATCGATTCGGCCCGGTCCTTCAACTCTTTCGTCACGAAGCCTCTTTCCAGCACCTCATCGAGGAGCGGTGCGTCGATGACCGCGAACGGCTCGCCGGGGCGTTGAACGACATCGATTTCAAGGTCCACATAACGGACTTTATTCGGGTGGCACTCGATTCCGGTGTTGATGTTGTAATAAGTCCCGATCCAATCCCCGGTTTCTCGAAAGTATTGGTGCGCGCAAATCCAGCTTCCTTCACGGATGCGGGTCAGCGCATAATCTCCTTCAAGCTTCGGTATATTCAACCCGTCATAGAGCCCGCCGGCTCTGAAATCACTGCGCTCGATCAACAGCGTTCTTTCCTCGGCGTTCGCTTCGATCAGCTTACCGGGGGTAAGCGATAACAGCCGGCCGTTTGTCTTCAGATGATCGATCGCGATGGACTTGCCTCGATAATAGGTTTCCCAAACCAGTCGACGCTGCAGGATGCTGCTGAGCGTTTTCCGATCCTGCGGCCTGCGGTAGAGGAAAGCCTCTTGTTCGTCCACGCTTCCGGGGCAGATGATTTTCAGTCGGTGATGTCCGATCAGAGTCGGTACGATCCGATGCCGGAGATCATCCATCGTCGATTTTGCATCGTAAGGCCACTCGATATGGGCCCGATTGCCATCTTTCAAGCAGACTGCATCCAAAAAGCCTTTGCGGAGCAGATTCAAAACAGAGCTCAGGGTCCACTCATCCTTTCCTATCAGCACAACCCCATTATCGTCATCGATGCCGGTGATCTCCACATCCGGCGTATCGGGTCGAACAGGCAGGCCAAGGCCGGAGAACCGCTCCTGGATTGCCGCAGAGGGGTCGATCACTGACACACCTTGATCCAAAAAATACCGGGTCAGGGCTGTGGCATAAATGCCGCGTATTTTAACGGCGATTGTCATATTCTATCTTTCATATCCGTGTAAGCCCCACACCGTCGATAGAGACGTTCCGGTCTTTCTCGATGCCCGATTTCACACCGAAGAATTCATCGACCAGCCAGAGCCTCGACTCGATATGATCGGTGACAAGCGGCACCCGATAGCTGCTTTGCCCCCGGGCGAGAGCCGCAAAAGGGATCAATTGGTCTGCGGTATGCCTGTCCACCGATGCACTCGCGGTGAGGTCGGAAACGAGGCGCTCGGCGGATTTCTCGCCGATAAATTCGGCACTCCGTTTCGGTGCGCCGGCCATATCCGATCCGATCAGACAGCCGGCGGTTTCCGCCCAGAGGAGCAGGGAAGCTCCCCTTTGCTCGGCTGCGCTTTCATAGGCAGGATGCTCTCGGGTATCATTGAGGATATCGATTTGCGTTTCGTATCCACGGGTAAGCAGGCGTTTCCGGGCGGCATCCGCCATCCGCTGCGATACTTTCCTTTCCGTAAGGTGAGAAGACAGCGCAACTCCTTTGACCGTTGAAGGGGAGCCCGCCACCCTCAAACGAAGGGGTGCGATCGATCCAGCCACGGGTTCCACCGCCACCCGGATGCGTCCACCCCCCTTCGGCACATAGCCCGGCTGGAGAATGTCGAAGGTGATTCGAATGCCCATCTTTTTCAGAATCGGAAGAACCACGTGCTCCAGGTGGAGGGCCGAAGGGGCAAAATCCTGAAACAGCCCACCCGCAACCGTGTAAAATGAAGGTCCGTCCGCAAACAGAGCGACGGGAAGCAGACAGAAAACCAGCATGACCGCAGATCCTGCCGAGCCGATGTCCCAGTCGTATGTGCCGCCTCGAATCCTTTTTCCGGGGCTGAACACGATTTCCCGGGCGCCGACCGATGCGCCCTGCACCCGGCCTCCGCAGACCTGCGCCGCGGCTTCAAGAGCTTTCAGATGCTGGAGTCTCAAGCCCGGTTTATCTCTTTTTGCGCGGATATTGGTCACCCGGACCGGTTTTGCAGAAAGAGCGGAAAAAGAGGCCGCATCCCGGATGATGGTCCCTGAGCCGGATTTTTCACTCCCGTCGATGACGATCATATCCTGTCTCCGCCTGTTGGATTTCGATCGAAAGGGTCTTTTCTCCAATGTATTTTCCCTTTTATCGGTTTCCCTTTCAAGGAGATAATACGATCCATCCCCTATCCGTGAAGCGAAACATCAGTATTTTTATGGACGCATACGACGGGTGGATCATCAAAACTACCGTTCTTTCGGGGGCCGGATACGGTAAAAAACGGATTCCATCCCCGATGGATTTGGACGATGATACCTTACCTTGGATCCGTACCTTGGATCCGTCGGCGGCGGAGATTCAATCGATTGAACTGGTTTTCGATATCCAGATACCTCACCGAAGAATGCTCCTGATGGAGATAAAGACAAAGTGACGAAAAGAAAAAAAATTGGGCTATGGATTGCCGGAGGACTCGGCGCGCTTCTGCTCCTGCTGGTCATTGCCGTGATCTCCCTACCCCTGCTTGTCGGCCACCAGCAGATCAGGCAGAGGATTCTGAGCGCCCTTTCCACCGGGCTGGGGGGGGAAGTCGAATTCGACAGCATAGAGGCTTCGTTGTTTCCCCCGCATGGAGAAATTTGGGGAATGCGCCTGAAACTCGCCGACGTAAGCGGTACCGCCGGTTCGGTGAAAGCAGGCTTCAAAATCCTGCCGCTTTTCAGAGGAAGATTGAAGATCGATACGATCGTCATAAAGGATCCGAATTTCACGATCCCCTTACCAAAACCCGATGCCCACGAATCCGAAGAGACTCCGAAAGGCTTGAAGGAATGGACTCCCGAGCGGATCGGGGAGAGAATCTCCCTCCTTCTATCGCGGATTGAGGCAAGTGTCCCCGATCTTACGATTCAGGTGCAGAAGGGGTCGGTATCGCTCACGCGAGAAGGCAAGCCTTTTTACCTTCTTCAAAATCTGGATGCGGAAATCGCCATGCCTTCAGAGAAACTCGAAATCGATCTGACTTCCGCGTCCAATATCTGGGATTCGATGACATTCAAGGGCAAAATCGATGCGGACGGCTCGAATGCCGGAGGAGAGCTCGATGCAACCGGAATCCGACCGGAACTGCTTGCCCTTTATTTTGCTCCCGGTTCCTTGAAGGATTCTGCTTCCGCTCGTGTAAATCTTAAACTGGGGTTCGAGTCGGAGCGCTTCGAGGCGATTCGAGGAAAAGTGGAAGGGAGTGCCGTTTACGCGAAGATCCCCCATCGAATCGAGATGACGGAAAGCGATTTTGTATACAGCGGTGAAAATCTGGTCGTCACAGGTTTTCACATTGAGGCAGGAAAATCGAAGCTGGGTGCATCATCAACTCGGCTGGGGCTCAAGGAAGCAATGAGCTTGAATGTGGAATCCGCATCCGCGGACCTCGATCTCGCCCAGACGCTTCCTTGGGCGGCTCCGTTGCTTTCCCAAGTCGAGGGGTTGAGAGATATCGAGGCCGATTACAAGGGCCTAAAAGGGATGCTGTCAGTCTCGGAATTGGATCTGCATGGGCCGCTCAGGCAACCCGGGCAATGGATCGTTTCCGGAAAGGGGGCGGTGGAAAATCTGTCTGTCGAAGCCAAGAATTTGCCGGCTTCGCTCAGTCTGGAGCGAGCTGAATTCGCTGGCACCGGGGAAAGGATGACGATCAAACTCCAGAATCTTTCTCTTCTAAGCTCTTTGCTGTCGCTTTCCGGAAATGTCGAAAATTTCCTAAAAGACACGGCTGGAGCCGATGTTTCGATCCAAGGCGAAATCGGTTCAAAAACCATTCAATGGGTTGCGGGAAAATTCGATTTGCCCGCACAAATCAAATCCGTGCAGGGGAAAGCGAAGATAAACGGGTTGAACGTGAAGGGTCCGATCTGGAGGCCGAAGGAACTTTTTTTCAAGGGGAGCGGAGCGGTTGAAAAGCTTGTGATCGATTCGGGACTCCTTCCGGATCCGGTTGCCATCGGCAACGGCAGCTTCGACATCGGTCCCGAAGCCCTCCTATTGAAAGACCTCAGCGTCGGGTTTCTCGATGCGTCGATGACCGTATCGGGCAGCATGAAAGACTACATGAAGCGTCTTTCTTCGATCGATCTGAAATTCAAGGGTGCGTTCGGACAAAAAGCGGCCGGATGGATAAAGGACAGGGAGCTTGTCCCGTCCTGGCTTAAAATTGCGGCGCCGGTTTTGCTGTCGGACGGTCATTTTACCTGGGGGCGGAATGTGCAGACGGTGTTTGCGGCCGATCTGAAACCGCAGGATGGGCCTCGACTTGTCCTCAGTCTCGAACACGGCTCTCAAGGTTTGGCCATTAAAAAATTGACAGTAAACGATTCGCAGTCCGAGGCCTCCATGTCGATGCGTTTTGGAGAAAAGATCGTCGACATCGATTTCAAAGGACAACTTGCCGACGAGACCGTCCGAAAGCTGATCGAAGGCAGGACGGATCAAAAAGACTGGATTCGAGGCGGCTGGGTTCGGGGGGATTTCAATCTGCATGTCCCAACACAGCGTCCCGTTGAATCCCGGATTCAAGGGACGATTCAGGCCGGTGGAATCACTTACGGGGAAGGTCTCAATGCCCCCGTACGGGTGAACGAACTCTCCGCTTACGCGGAAGGAGAAAGGATCCGGATCGATTCGGCCGATCTCGTCTGGAGGCAGACCGATATCGACGTGAACGGGAGTATCGTGTTTTCCCCCAAAGGGGTCGTACTCGATCTTTTCGCTTCGACGGAAGGCTTTGACTGGGAAAAGATCAACCGGATCGTTGAAGAAGAAACCCAAGAGGAGCCGAAGCAGACGGAAAAAGAGAGGGAAAAGCTCAAAGAAGAGGGCACCTTCGACGCCTTGAAGCTGGAAGGGAAGGTGGTGGTGAAGGCGGATTACTTCAAATACGGGGATCTGACCTGGAAACCCTTCCAGGTCACCCTGAATCTCGATAAGAACCGTCTGGGGCTCCAGCTTACCCAAGGCAACCTGTGCGGCATCCAGACGGAGGCAACCGCGAAAGTTTCCCCAGAACCGGTGCAGATCGAAGCGGAAGCAGCGGCCCGGGACAAATCGCTCGGATCTTCGTTGAACTGTTTCCTGGAAAGCAAGCTGATGAGCGGCGAGTTCGATCTGGCCGGCGAGGTTACGACGCGGGGCACTGCGGACAACTTTATAGATAACCTTCAGGGGCAGTTCAGCTTTACCGCGGAAGACGGACGAATCTTCCGATACGGGCTGCTGGCAAAGATTCTTGCGGGGGTCAATATCACCGAAATCCTCAAGGGTCAGGCCCCCGACCTGAAGGGGGAGGGATTCGGATATGAAACCGCCAAGGCTTCCGGGGTCATCGAAAACGGCATTCTCAAGCTGAATGAAACCTTTATCGACGGGAGATCGGTCGATATGGCATTCAGCGGGAGCCTGGATATTGCGGAAAAGCAGATCGATTTGACCGTACTGGTCACTCCCTTGAAGACGGTGGACAGTATTATCGAACGGATCCCGATTCTCGGGCATATCGCCGGCAAAAACTTCATGGCGATCCCGGTGCGGGTCAGGGGCGATCTATCGGACCCGACGGTCACGCCGATATCGGCATCGGCAGTCGGCAAAGGCCTTCTCGGAGTCCTGGAAAGAACGCTTAAGCTTCCGGTAAGGGTTGTTCAGCCCTTCCTTCCCGAACAGGGGAAAGAGTAGCCTCTTTCAAAACCTCAGAGAGCGCGGAAGGTGAAATAAAACCGCGCGCAGCCGCATGTGAGGCCATGTCGAAACTGTCGGAAGCCAGCAGCAGGGTGCTGCCCGCTTCGGCGACTTCACCGGCGAGTTTTTCGACGGCACGGTTCCGCATGGGATCCCTTTCGATATTCCGAATATAGACTGCCAGAACCCGACCGGGATGTCTCCGGACGACACGGGCATAGATTTCGGGATCCTTCTGACCGCTGTCGCCGATCAGGATAAACGGCAGATCGCGATAAAGCGACAGCATGTGCTGAATCAATGCGAGCTTATGGCCCCTTGCCCTCGGCGGAAACGGCCGGTAGATCGCAAGGCTCCAATCCCGCAGGAACAGGATGGGGCCGACCGGGATACCATGAAAATTGAAGAACTCATCGAGCATCTCGTAGATGCTCCAGGGGCCGCGGGAAACATAGAGCATTGGGTTCATCTCGTCCCCGGATGCCCCCGAGTGCAAAGCCCTGTAGAATGAGGCGACTCCGGGGAACGCGGCGCGGCTCTGTGCCTTCTGCATGAACAGGCGCCAGACCATCTTCAACTTGTTGGCAACTCCGGTAAAGACCACCGTATCGTCGATGTCGCTGATCACCACAAATCTTGCTTTCTGCGGCGGAATGAAGATTTTGCCGACGGCAGGCCTCGCACCGGTCGGGCGGATCAGCTCCAGACGAACAGGGTGCCAGAGGCGTTCGGAAGGATTTTGCCGTTGATGACGCAGGTGGACTTGAAAATGGCCGCGAGCGTTGGTCGTTACCTGCTGACTCGTTCCGCTGAAGCGAACCTCGAGAACGGCATGTGCGACGCCTCTCCGAATCAGACGGCGCAGCAAATCGATGATATCCCGGAGCAGAGGAGGCTTTCCGGCAGCAGAGCCGCGGCTCTCCTGACGGAAGACCCGGCCCATGAGAAAAATTTCTGCAGGAGACCCGAACCCCCGGTATGGCTGTACGACGATTCCCCCCCGTCCGCTGTCTCCCCTGGCGGGACGTGCCAGAAGACGGAGAATCCTGCGGAATGCCCGATTGAGCCTGCCGAAAACGGGAAACAGGCGCTTCGGCCGCTGTCGGCTGTCATCTGTCATAACAAAGGAAACGCAACGCCCCTTACACTTCGTAGACGAGATAAGGAGATTCGCCTGCTGCAGTCCTTACGAACCGGGATACATTGTAGACCGGAATCCCCTTTTTGGTCTCTCCGGAAAGAGATCCGTGATGGGCATGACCATGGAAGATCACATCCGTTTTATTTCGATCGAATGCGCTCTCGATGAGCGATGAACCCAGGAATGCATAGAGTTCGGGCGATTCGCCGTGGAGCGTCTTTTTTATCGGCGAGTAGTGGAGCACACCGACCCTGCGGGAACCCTCCAATTTCCCCAGTGCATCCTCCAGTCCGAGGACCTCCTGGATGCTGGCCTGAACAAACGCCTTGATGGCCCGTTCACCGAAAGCCTGGATCCGGTATTCATCGAATCCCCCGCAGAAACCCTTTGTGCCGATAAAGCCGATGTCTCCGATCAAGCAGGTGGTGCTTTCCAGAACACAGATTCCGTTTCCGGTCATCATCTTCGTCAGCAATTCGGCATGATCGGTCTCATGATCGTGGTTTCCCAAGACAGCGATGATCGGCAGTCTGAATGGCTTCAGTTCAGCCAGAAGTACCTCCATCTCCTGGATGAGCCCCCGATTTGTCAGATCTCCTGCCAGAACGAGAACGTCTGAGGCTCGTTCGACGCCATCCAGGAGACTTCGGATCTTTCCCTTCGAATCCTCTCTGCAGTGGAGATCGGAAATGGCGGCCACTTTCAAAGGACTTCCCCTTTTGCATTTACCAGCGGCTGCGGCTCATGCGTGTCTGCATACCCCCATAGCTTGCAATCGATTTTGAACGAGGCGGGATCGATCAGCGTTCCCGAAAAGCTTCTGGATGAAGAGGTATCGGACCAGCGGTCTTCGACCCTTTGGAAAAGCCGCTTCATCAGGTCTGCCGGAACGTAGGCGATCGCATCGGGATAGACGAACTGGAAAAGAAGCAGGTGCCACAGCAGCAGATCGACTCGCTCTCCGAAGAGCGAGATCAGCCGCTCCCAATCGAAAGCGCCCTCGGCCTGGCGGATCAGGTGCAGAATGTCGGCCCCGTCAAATCGGTAGCTCTTGGCAAGATAAGCTTTCGTAGCGATCAATTCTTCGATGGGCATAATGCAGGTGGGAATGTCCAGCACCCAGTATCGCAGGCCGCATCTCAAAAAATCACCGTCCAGCGGTATGCGGCGGCCGGTTACGGAAAAGATCAGATCCATCATATAAGGCCGCTGTCGAACCTTGGCCAACCAGACGGGATTGGTCACTTCCGTCTCGAACCCCGCGTTCTCCATTGCATCGAGGGCAATCTTCAAATCCCCGACCCTTAAAAAAACATCCAGATCCTTGGTGTTGCGCCATATTCCCGTGTGCGCATACAAGGCGAAAGCGCCGCCGAGCAAATACTCGATGCCGGTCTGGTTCAACAGGTTTATCCACCGGGCGTAGACTTTCATTTCGTCCATAATCGAGACTTCTTCAAATTCGGGTACCTTTAATCTCTTTTCGTCCTCGATCTGCATCATCCTACTCTCAAGTTATAGGTTTCAGTGTTCAGTGTTCAGTGTTCAGGTTCCAGGTACTCCACCGCCAAGCTGAAACCTGAAACCCGCTAAATGCAAATTCCTGCACGTGCAACGACTTCAACGTGCAACGATTTCAACATGCCACGTTATTACGTCAGGCGTAAATCAGGTATCGCCGGTATTTGCCGGAGAAAATTTGCATATCCTGAAGATCTTTAATGGGTTCCCCGTTTCCGAATAAATCGGTTTCCACATCATTATACATGGAATAGCCCATACCCTTTTCATGCATTGACGGCACAAGATCGATATGAATCCGTGATCCGAGAACTTCACGAGACAATTTTCAGTTCGTATGCCGTTGTTTGACCGTAAGAGCCGATTCGAAGAACTCCTTACGGAAGAAAAAAAGCGAGCCGCACCAAACGATGCCGTTAGCTCAGGATGCCCGGGACGCTTCGCTTCACTACGGACAAAAGCACGGTAAAATACAGACTCGGCCTTAGAGCTTTTTGAAATCGTCAGGAGTACCTTGAGTTTAGAAATATATAAGGAAATCCCCGAATCAGGGGAATACTGCCAGAGAATCGATCGAGAAAAAAGGAGGAACACACCATGTGCGCAGAGTCTATTCATAAGGCTAAGAATCAGCAGGAAGCCGAGCAGCATGCGGAAGGAACCATCGCCCGGGCCATCGAACAACAGACGGCGAAGCTGCCTTCGGATCTTTTTCTGTGGGCGGCACTCGGCTCGATTGGCGCCGCATTTCTTCTCGAAGTGACCGGCCATGAGGAGAAGAGTCGTTTCGTGGGCCAGTGGGTCGCGCCCTTCCTTCTGTTCGGTTTGTACAACAAGATCGTAAAGGTGGCGGGTTCCGATCGCACGGAATGACAAGTAAAGGGTAAACATAATAAGGCGGTACGAAATGAGTACAATTCTTGAAGTCAGACCGCAAACGACAAGAACCAGAGAAGCCTTCTCGGATGCGAACGGGAAGCTCGAACGGATTGTCGAGGAGGTCGAAAGGGTCATCATCGGACAGACACGAACGATCCGGATGATTCTTTATGCCCTGCTTGCCGACGGTCATGTTCTGCTCGAGGGAGTACCCGGATTGGCCAAGACGCTGATGGTCTCTGCAATCTGCAAAGCCATCGGCGGCGAATTCAAAAGGATTCAGATGCTGCCGGACATGCTGCCTTCCGACATTACCGGCAACTATGTTTTTATCAAAGATCGATTCGTACTGGAGAAGGGCCCGATTCACGAAGCCAACTTCATTCTGGCAGATGAGATCAACAGGACGCCTCCGAGAACACAGTCTGCCTTGTTGGAATCGATGCAGGAGCGGCAAATCACATTGACGGGTGGAGAGACGTTCCCCTTGAAAGATCCTTTCATGGTCCTTGCCACCATGAACCCGATCGAACAGGAGGGGACGTACCGGCTTCCGGAGGCGCAAATCGATCGGTTTCTTCTAAAAATCGTCATCGACTATATCGATCCGGAAAATGAAAAGCGGATGCTGCAGACGAAAGCACTGGATCAGAGGAATAAGGTCGCATCGGTAGAAAAGGTCGTCGACCTGGAAGATGTGCTGAGCATCCGGAATGAGATCAGGGAAACGGTTGTCGTCGGAGATGCAGCCGCCGAGTACATTATCGCCATCGTCGATGAAACCAGAAAGAAAACCGGCTGGGATGAAGAGGACAAAACGATTGAGTTGATCCGACTGGGGGCTTCTCCGAGAGCCATTTTCGCCCTCAGAGACATGGCAAGGGTCAAAGCATATGCCGAAGGCAGGGACTTTGTGCTTCCGGAGGATGTGCAGTTCGTTGCACTCGATGTTTTGCGGCACAGGATTTTCCTTGAATTCAGGGCCGCAAGCAGGGGGTGGACGCCCGCGGAAATCGTCGCCCAAACCTTGAAAAAGGTCAAAGCGCCATAGGAATACCCAGATGGACGAAACGGACAAAATATACGAAAGACTTGCGGAAGTCGAATACTTCATCAAATGGCGGACCGAAAACCTTGGATTCGGCATGTGGAACAGCCAGAATTTCGGGGAGGGATACGAGTTCGAAAAAATATCCGAGTATTCGATGCATGACGAACCGAAGCATATCAATTGGCGGGCAACGGCAAAATCCGGCGGACAGACGGTCTATAAGAATGAGTTTTCCCTCGAGAAAAACATCTCGATGTATCTTGTAGCCGACAGGAGCGACTCGATGAGATTCGGAACGAGCGAGTCGAAAAGGATGCTCTCTGCGGAAGTTGCTGCAATTCTTTCCTACTCGGCGCTCCGTTTCAACGATGAGGTCGGGCTCATCACCTGGCCGGACGCCCATATCCTGCGGCCCAGGTCCAGCAGCAATTTTTATCATGTCATCGTGGAGTCGCTGCTGGAGAAGCGAGGCCCGGAAACAAAACCGCTTTCCTCCGCACTCGATCTGCTCCCCAAGAAACGATCCCTGGTGGTCCTGATTTCGGACTTTCTCAATGTCGAAAACCTCTATCAGACGCTGAACGACCATGCCGACCGGCACGATTTTATCGCCGTGGTCGTCGAGGATCGGATGGAAATCGAGCTGCCGCCGGTTTTTTGTTTCCTGAACCTTCGGGATCTCGAAACCGGAGAATCCCAGAAAGCCGCTCTGACGAAACATACGATTGAAGCATTCCGGCAATCTGCGGCCAGGCAGCGCGAAGAGCTTTTCGGCATTTTCGATGCGCTCGGGATTCATTCGCTCAGGGTATCTGCGGATCTTTTGCCGCAGGATTTCGTTACCTTTTTCCTGGAAAAAAGACTATGGATGTAAAAGCGATATTTTCGACGATAAGAACTTTTCTGGTTGTCGCACTTGCCGGATGGGCCCTGACGGCGGTCTCGGAGGCGGCAACATTTGAAAACGTCAACAATGAAGATCTATCCGTCGTAATCTCGACCGATCGCTATTACGGAAACCATATCGGAGACCTCGTCCCGGTCAAAATCGTCGTCATGCACAAAACCGAAGGGGTCAAAGTATCGGACAAGATACCACGCTCGGGATCGTTCGGAGATTTCGAAATCGCAAGCGTCGAAACAGAGGTTTATCCGGATAGAACCGTAATTTCCTATGAGCTCCAGACTTTTCTTTCACCGAAGCTGGTCCCTTCGCCGGTGATCGGATCGATCGATCTGCAATACACCGCAGACCGCTATTGGAGTGAAAAAGACCAGCGACACGTATACCGGACGCTGCAGACACAGCCGTTTCCGATATTTCAAAACAGCCTCGATCCCGAAAACAAGGTGCCGTTTGTCTACGAATTCGGCTACTTTTCCCATCGGACCGGACTGGCTTACCTGCTGGTCGCTTTCGGGGGGATGCTGCTGTTTGTCTCTCTTTATCCTGTCATGAGATCGTTTGCACTTCGGTATGTTCACGACAGAAGCTATTACCGGAACCGGGCCTTTCTCAAAAAGATCATGGAAGACGACTTGAGCCTCTACAATACCGCCAATGTCTGTCGGAAACTCAACCGTATAAGAAAAGACGACCTGCTGATAAGGGTGCTCTATCAGCATTACCACCCGCAGGAGGAGGAGATCAAACAGGTTGCGAAAGAAACCCTTTCCTGCCTTGAAGAAAAAAAGTGCGAGCTCAGTCAAAATTCAGAAGATCAGAAGATCAGACCTTAACTTCTCAACTTGGGCATGGAGCATTGAACCATGCGATTTGAGCATCCTTTTGCAGCAGCCGTTTCATTCATCATCTTTCTGATCCTGTATGCCGTTTGGAACCGCAGGACGAGTGGGCGATACTTCGGATTCTCGGATATCCGGTTATTTCCGGCCCGGATGCCGTTGAGGCAGATGCTGATCGTGCAGATTCCGACAATCGTATTCATTTTGATCTCCATGGCTTTTTTTTTCGCACTCTCCGGACCCAAAATGAAGGATACGAATAAAATCGAAAGGGTCGCAGCCAGAGATATCGTTCTCGTCATCGATATGTCCTACAGCATGCAGATGGCGCTTTCGGGAGCGGAAGGCCAGGGGCTTTCGAAGGGGGGGGAACCCAGGAAGAAAATCGATACTGCAAAGGAGGTGGCGGTCGATTTTATCGGTAAAAGAAAAGACGATCGGTTCGGCCTCATGATCTTCGGAGACGATGCATTCGGATTGTGGCCGATGACAACGGATCACCCGGTCGTCTCGGAGAAGGTATCCATGCTGGACACCGAGGAAGGCTACGGTTTCCTCGGTGCAACCAACCTGGTGAAAGCCATCGATACAGGAATCAGCTATATCGAGAAAGATTCCGAGGCCGAAGAGCCCATCCTTATTTTCATTTCCGACGGCGAAGGCACCGCCGAAGATGAGGATCTAAACGAGCTGATTTCCCGGTTGCGCCGTCGAAACATCCATTTTTACTGGATCCTGATGGAAAAGAACACGGCCGTGAAACAGTCCCCGATCGAAAAGATCGTAAGCAATCTGAAGTTCGGGAGGAGGTTTTCGGCTGTGGACGATCTGGAAATCAAGAAAGCAATCGTTGAGATCGACCAAGTCGAAAAGACTCGCACCCTTCTTGAAACCTCCGGGGACGATCTCGACCTGTATCCGCATGTTTGCCTGTTGGCAGCCGCCATGGTCATCGGTGCGGTTTTTCTGGAGGGGTATCGATTATGAATAAAAAAGTCAAGTTCGCAATGATCTGTTTTGGGCTGGTATTTCTTTCCTTCGGCGCCTATCTTCTGGTCGTCGAATCCATGATCGAACGGGAATTTACGGATTTGAAGCAAGGGACAGCCGACATCGCCAGAATCAAGTCTCTGGCGGAGTACCCTTTTATCCAAAAGGATATCGTGACCTATAATGCGAATCTGGCAAACATTTATACAGCCGACCAGCTTGCATCGGTCGTCGAGAACCTTCACAGGATTCTTGCGGAAAGCAACAACCCGGAACTTCGGTTTCGAACCAGCCTCCTTTTAGGAAATATCTATTCCACGCTGATGAGCGGGCAAAACGCTCAGGAAGGTTTGGCGGCCGCTGTCGGTTTGTATGTTCAGGCATTGAAGATCAAACCGGACGACCTGTTTGCGAAACTCGCCCTGGAGAAGATTCTGAACCAGGCCCAGCCAAGCCAGAGCAGCCAGGTGAAGGAGGAAATCAAGCAGGGAAAGCCGAAGAATCAGCAGCAGCAAAAGAGCTGGGGCCTGGGAGACAAAGGGGACGAAATTTGAGCTTCGAAAGACCTGATTACCTGATATTGATACTGATCCTGCTGCCGTTAGGGCTGTTGTCGGGGATTGCGTCGCACGCGAAAAAGAATCGGATCCTGCGCGTCTTAGGTTCGATCGGGCTGATCAGCTCCTTTTCGAACCTGGATCACGGGCTCCGGAAGAAGATGCTCGTCCTTTATCTTTCCAGCCTGTCGCTTCTGATTCTGGCCGCTTCCGGTCCTCAGATCCACAAGCCCAGGCAAATAAAAGAGGGGGGATTCGATCTATTGGTGGCTTTGGATGTTTCAAGAAGCATGTCCGCTGAAGATTTCGGAAGCGGAACCCGGCTTCAAAAAGCCAAAAACATGATCGAACAGGTGATGGCAAGCCTAAACGGCAACCGGATTGCGCTTGTCACGTTTGCGGGCACCCCTTTCGAGCAAGCGCCTTTCACCAATGACTACAAGGCGATCCGATTCATTCTCAAGGAGTGGGTAGATATCAATTCCGTCCAGAAAGCGGGTTCCGACACCCTCTCGGCACTGGAAACTTCGGTGAAAGTCCTGGATCGATCCGATCGGAACAGATTGATGCTGGTTCTTTCGGATGGGGGAGGAAAGCTCGACGCCCAACGTGCGGGGGCGGTTTATCAATCGATTCGAGAGGGCAAAATAAAAACTGTCGTTGCAGGAATCGGTTCCAAGAAGGGGTATCTTCTGAAAAAATCCGAAGATGACAAGAACCCGGTGCTGACAGCCCTCGATGAAGACAGCCTCAAGAAGATCGCTATAGAGTGCGGTGGCGTCTATTTCGACGGAAACGGAGATCCGATCCGAATCACTGCCGATATTTTCAGCCAAAAAGTGATCGGGGAAGATGCCTTCGAAGGCAAGCAGTCCGTTTACCCGATCCCCCTGATACTGTCCGTATTGATCTTCGGAATGGCATTCAAGCTTTAAGGCCCGACGCCACCCGATCTCGCACTTTCCGGA
>QZKK01000192.1 GCA_003599475.1 Desulfobacteraceae bacterium | reverse complement strand
TTCGGGTAGAAGGTAGTATAGAAGAAGACAACTTCCGGTTCCGGGCAAATTTAGAGTTGATTAGCCCCAGAAGGGGTATTTCGTGCAAAATTCAGGTAATAGCCTGGGCAATCAGCAAACCGATCAAGGCTTTAGCCGAACAGGCGAAAAAAACCGGTACCGGCTGTTTCGAGCAGAAGACCATTTACAGAAGTAAAGACGCTCTCGGCCGCTTGGCCGACTCTTTCAATCAGATGGTCTCGGATCTGAAACGCGCCGAGGAATTCCGTAGACGGTATGACTTTATCGTCAACACATCGAAGGATTTGAACAGCCTGATCAACAGAAATTATGTCTACGAGGCGGTAAACGAGGCCTATTGCAGCGCCCAGAAACGCCCCAGGCAAGACATTATCGGCTCCACGGTCGCCGGCATCTGGGGCGAAAAAGCATTCCAAGAGCGGATCAAAGGGCATTTGGAACGATGTTTCACCGGTGAGGAGGTCAACTACCAGGCCTTGTTTGACATCCCCCTTCTCGGGTTACAGTATTTTAACGTCACCTATTATCCATACCGCGATTCCGAGAATGACGTCACCCATTCTGTGGTCATCTCACATAACATCACAAAACAAAAACATGTGGAGGATAGCCTCAGGGTGAGGGTCGAGGAAATGACCGCCCTGAATGCCTTCGGGCAGCAGGTCGGTGCGAGTCTCTCGCTCGATCAGGTGATCAAAGCTTCAATCGAAGGGATTATCGCGCCTGTTCAGCCGGATATGGTCATGTTGTACCTGATGGAGGGAACCGAACTGGTATTGAAGGGAATGCATACGGAAGATCCGCAGATCGATAAAAAAAAGGGGGAGGTTCACCGTCTCGGCGAGTGCCTGTGCGGACTCGCACCGATCGAAAAAAAACCGATCTATTCGATGGATATCTCCCGGGACATCCGTTGTGTCCGGAATGAAAGCAGGGAGTCCGGGCTGCAGTCCTTTGCGGCCCTGCCGCTGCAAAGGGGGGATCGGATCATCGGGGTCATGGGACTGGCCTCCCGGAGTGAACGAAATTTCAGTGAACAGTCCACGTTTTTAGAGACTCTGGCCGGCGAAGCGGCGATATCGCTTGAAAATGCGATCCTTTATGAGCAGATACAACGCCATGCCGATGACCTTGAGAAACGCGTTGCGGAAAGAACAGCGGAATTGGAGATCGCGATGGAGAAGGCAAAAGAGGCGGATCAACTCAAATCTGCCTTTTTAGCCGCCATGTCTCACGAGCTTCGCACCCCGCTCAATTCGATCATCGGGTTCACCGGTATTTTGCTCCAGGGGCTTGTCGGCGCGTTGAACGAAGAACAGAAAAAGCAACTCGGGATGGTAAAAGAGAGCGCCCATCATCTGCTGAGCTTAATCAACGATGTTCTGGATATCAGCAAAATAGAAGCGGGGCAACTGGATCTTTTCAAGGAGCCCTTTGATCTGCGTGAGGCGATCGTGCTGGCAGTAAAGACCCTAACCCCCCTTGCCGGGAAAAAGGGATTATCCATGGAAATCGATATGCCTCCGGAGATGGGTCGAATCACCAGCGACAGAAGACGGGTGGAACAAATCCTGATCAATCTGATCAACAATGCCGTCAAGTTTACAGACAAGGGAAAAGTATCGGTCCATGCGGAAATTGTCGATTCCGACAGGGCATCGAATCGCCCTGAGGACTGCACGGGTTCAACGCAAAAGGTAAAATATGCCGAGGTCAAGGTGATCGACACGGGGATCGGGATCAAAGACGAAGACATAGGCAGGCTGTTTAAAGCGTTTCAGCAGATCGAGACCGGCCTAGCCCGGCGATTCGAGGGGACCGGCCTGGGCCTCTCCATTTGTAAAAAACTGGTGGGCCTATTGGGGGGTGAGATCTATGCCGAGAGTGCCGGGTCAGGAAAGGGAAGCGTTTTTTCCTTTCGCCTGCCGTTAGCCTGAAACTCACCGAATCCATAGTAAGTATCGAATGTTATGGACCATCCTGGCTACAGTTTGAACCAGAAACTGCCGAAAATTGAGATAAGAAAATAGAGGGCTGCGCATGGCACGGAAAATTCTTGTGATCGAAGACAATCCGCAGAATCTTTACTTAATCACGTTTATCCTGGAAAAACACGGGTATGAAGTCATTCAGGCAAAAAACGGACGAGAAGGGATCGAATTGGCAGAAAGAGACGACCCGACCCTCATCTTGTTGGATATTCAGCTCCCGGTGATGAACGGATATGAAGTGGCCAAGGCATTGAAAGAAAATAGATCAACGAGTGAAATTCCGGTTGTCGCCGTTACTTCCTATGCAATGGTCGGAGACAGAGAACGCGTATTATCGGCCGGCTGCACGGGTTATATCGAGAAACCGATTAATCCGGATACCTTTGTGTCCGAGATCGAGCGCCATTTCCGCCTGCAATCGGGTTAGAATCCGGATTCATGCCCCGGGATCCAACCCAAGGGGATAGGGATTCAACTGATGGTTCTTTTTAATGTGAGGTAAATCATTCGGTGCGACCGATTTGGACTCAAGAGCCGGAAGTCCGTTTTTGGAGGAGAAGATACAGATGATCAAACTGCTGATCGTTGAGGACGATGAACAGAGTCTGTACATGCTGAAAGTGCTCTTGGAGGGCCACGGATACGAAGTCATGCATGCGGCCAACGGAATGGAAGCCTTGGAAAAGGCGACACGTGAACCGCCCGATCTCGTGATCAGCGACATTTTGATGCCCGTCAAGGATGGATTCACCTTATGTCGAGAGTGGAAACGCGATGACCGTTTTAAGGAGATTCCGTTTATCTTTTATACAGCGACCTATACCGATCGAAAGGATGAAGAATTTGCGTTGAATCTGGGTGCGGAGCGCTTTCTTGTCAAGCCGATGGACCCGGATCGATTTCTCGATAGTTTAAGAGAAGTCATTGACGCTTATGAAAGGAAAAAGCTGGTCCGAAGGGAGCCGGTGGTTGAAGATGACAGCGAGGTCTACAAACTCTACAACGAAAGACTTGTCAACAAGATCGAGAAAAAGATGCTTGACCTGGAAAAGGAGGTTACGGAGCGAAAAGAGGCGGAGAACGCTTTGCGGGAGAGCGAAGAAAGATACAGAAACCTTTTCGACAGCGTCAGCGATTGCATTTATTCTCACGATCTGGACGGCCGGATCCTTGCCGTCAACAAGGCTTCCTGCAGGATATTCGGAGATACCCCCGAAGAACTCATCGGGCGCTGTCTCGGTGATTTCCTCGCTCCGGAATCCAACCGGATTTTCCATGAAGAGTATCTTCCTCGGATTACAGAAAATGGCTCATCCGATGGGATTTTCGTATTTCGCTCGACGGATGGAAAGGAATACCATATCGAATATCGAAACGCATTGATCGAGGACGAAGGAAGCGGTTCCTATGTAAATGGGGTGGGCCGCGATATCACCGAAAGCGTCACGGCCAAGAAAGCCGTGAAAAATCTCGAAAAGAAACTCATTCAATCTCAAAAAATGAAAGCCATCGGCACGCTTGCCGGTGGAATAGCCCATGACTTCAATAATATTCTGGCCGCAATGATCGGGTATACGGAGCTGTCCCTTCTGGATCTCCCGGGGGCGGCAAAATCCAGGCAATATTTGAAGGAGGTCCTCAAGGCCGGGCAGAGGGCAAAGGATCTTATTCGCCAGATTCTCGCTTTCAGCCGACAAACCGACCATGAGAAGACGCTTTTGGAGGTGGCGCCGATCGTAAATGAAGCCGTCAAGCTGCTCAGGGCTTCATTGCCGGCCACCATTACAATTCGCCAGAACATCGAGAAAAATGCCGGCATCGTCGAAGTCGATCCGACGCAAATCCACCAGGTGTTGATGAATCTATGTACCAACGCGTCCCATGCGATGCGTGAAAAGGGCGGGGTAATGGAGGTCGGCCTGAAAAAATTGGATATCGATGCCGGTTCCGCAAATTCCTTTCCGGATCTCGTTCCGGGCCCCTACCTGAGATTGACGGTAACCGATACCGGCCGGGGGATCCCCCCTGAAATCATCAGCCGTGTCTTTGAGCCGTATTTTACCACCAAGGAGATGGGGGAAGGAACAGGCCTCGGATTGGCCGTCGTCCACGGCATCGTAAAAAGCTGCGGCGGGACCGTTAAGGTCTACAGCGAGCAGGGCAAGGGCACAACCTTTCATGTGTATCTTCCTCGGAAACCTCACGAGGAGCAGAGAGAAGAAACCGATCCGGCCAAAGCCTTGCCGAAGGGAAAGGAAAGAGTACTCTTTATTGATGATGAGCAGGCATTGGTGGATATCGGCCGTCAGATGCTGGAATATCTCGGCTACGGCGTCGTTGCCCGGACAAGCAGCACGGACGCGCTGGAGATGTTTCGAGAACAGCCCGATCGGTTCGATTTGATCATCACGGACACGACGATGCCGAACATGACCGGTGAGCGGTTTTCACAAGAAGCATTAAAGATCCGGCCGGACATCCCTGTGATTCTTTGTACCGGATTCAGTGAGGAAATTACGGAACAAAAGGCGAAAGATATCGGCGTGAGAGCATACATCATGAAGCCTTATGTGCTTTCTGAGATCGCAGAAATCATCAGAAGGATTTTGAATAAGTAACGTGGGTGAACGGCCCACTTCTGTCTTGACACCTAAAAGTCGGCTCGCCTATAATCCCTCTGCTTCAACCAATTTCCAATCCCTCACAATAGGCTCCGCTTGCCTTCCTTTTTGAAAGGAGGTGATCACCCTCCGGCAGACAGACATTCATCGACGCGAGGATCATTCTTCTCATTTGAGTCCTAAACCATTTTACGTTTTATGCGGGGTTCCCCGAAACGAGGAGGTGATTATGGCAGGGATGGAAGAGAAAAGAGCTGCAGAATCGCGCGGGACATTTGAATTTCTGAAGGATTGGGGCGACGGTCTCACGCACTGGACAGAACGATGGGTTCCCGATGCGTTTGTCATTGTCATCATACTGAGCTTCGTGGCCTACATCTTTGCACTGATCTGGGGGTTCAAACCCGGGGTGGGTCTGGCCACGAGGGCCTTCAAAGCCGTGCAGGCCTGGGGGCAAGGTTTCTGGAGTCTCCTGGAATTCGCCATGCAGATGTGCCTGATCATGATGACCGGCTACATCCTGGCCTGCTCTCCGCCGGTGCGCCGGCTGCTGGACGGCCTATCCAGGCTGTCCAATCCTGAGAAACCCTACCAGGCCATTGTCACGATGGCCCTGTTTTCCATGATCATCGCCTGGTTGAACTGGGGGCTCAGCCTTATCGCGAGCGCCATGCTCGCACTTTTCATCGTGAGGCGCAATCCGAAGGTGGACTATCGGTTGCTGGTCGCCGCCGCGTACCTGGGGCTGGGATGCACGTGGCATTCCGGGCTGTCGGGGTCGGCAACGCTTCTGGTGGCGACTCCGGACAACTTCCTGATCAAGGGAAAGCTCCTGAGCGCCGTCGTTCCTGTATCCCAGACCATCTTCAGCCCTTTCAACATCATCCTGACCATCCTCGTCCTGATCGTCGTAACGGCCGTGATGGCGCTGATGCACCCGAGGCCTGAGAGAACCTATGTGGTTCGACCGGAGTTGATGGATCAGCTCAAGCTTTATACGGCGCCCCCCAAACCGGCTTCCTTTGAAAAGCCCTCCGACTGGATGAACTGGTGGCCTGGCTTCAATCTTCTTGTCTTTGCCGGCGGCCTTGTCTGGCTCATCTGGCACTTCTCCACCAAGGGGGTGGAGCTAACGCTCAATGTAGTCAACTTCGCCATGCTCATGCTCGGTGTTCTCTTTCACTGGAGGCCATGGTCTTTCCTGAGGGCAACCGAAGATGCGGGAAAGGCGGTTTGGGGCATCATCATTCAGTTCCCCTTCTATGCGGGCATATTCGGCCTCTTCAAGTTCACGGATCTTTCCGTGGCTTTCACCAAAGCCTTCGTCGCCATCGGAACCCAAGGGACCTTTCCGCTCATCATGTACTGGTACGGGGGGTTTCTGAATTACCTGATCCCCTCCGGCGGCGGGGAATGGGCGGTCGTTGCTCCCTACATGATTCCTGCTGCGAAAGAACTTGGCCTCGGCACGGCGGCAACGGTGGTCACCTTTGCCTGGTCCGACATGATGACGGACATGATCCAGCCCTTCTGGGCCATCGCCATGCTCGCGGTGGCCAAACTCAACTTCAGGGATATCATGGGGTGGCTCCTCATGGTTTTTTTCGTATACTTCATCATGACGTCTCTCGCGTTTCTTTTCTTTCTGCCAAACTGGTAAGAAACTCCCGGGGGCTTGCCCGGTACGTTCTGAGCAAGCCCTTTCACTACGAAAAAATCGGGTGTAATCCAGTAAGGCGCACACAAATTTTCAAACTCCCGGAAGTAGAGAAATCCGTTGTAGGACCATATGGTAAAGAAGTTCATCGTGAAATGACTGAAACCACTGCTTTAATGACTGGGTTCTCTTATTGCGATCCCACGGATGCGGATGATGCAAACCGGGGGAAAGCAGAGGGGGAGTGTTTGATCAAGCGAAATAGGGCGTAATGCCGTAAATCGCGCACAGATTCTCAAATTCCAATGAATGGGTGAATCCGTCCAGGACAGCCTGCCGGCTTGCCCCGCTGTTTAAAGAATTGACCCATCCGTTGTATCCTCCCGCATCCGGCTCCCTGGCAAAGAATGCGCGGTAAAGAATCGCTACGAATTCTTCGTTTGTCGTATTCCTGGCGATAAATTCCGGGCTGAAGATAAAGCCGTTTGCCACATCGGCTCCGCTCAGCGTACCGGCAAGCAAGGCATTGACCCAACCGGCCAGCCCGCCGGGGTCCGGATTGCGCGACAGACATTGCTGGTAAAAACGGGTCACAAACGCCTCCACATACGCTCTGTTGCCGTCCCCGCCGCCGTACAGCGCCCGGATTCCGTTGATGTCATCGACCTGAGGCTCTTCGATGAATTCGGAATAGAAGGAATTCATGAGCGCAAAGACGGTGTCCTCATGACCCAACCCGGCCGCATGTCCCAACTCATGGGTCGCCACTCGTCTAAAATCGATAAAGCCGGCGCTCGATCCGTTGTGGATGTCGAATGCGATCCGGTTGTTGAAAAGCGTGCTGTTTTTAATGATTCTTCCATCGTTTTGATAGACCCAACTGATATTGACTGCCAGGGTGTTCGGTCCGAATGCTTCGCCGCAGGCGGTTTCACTGAATGCCCATCCGCTTTGACCGCCACTGACGTTTGGAATGGTACAGGGGTCCGCAAATGCCGGGATGCTGATGAATGCGAAGTTTGACAGATTGTTCCAGTTGCCCATGGCTTCGACAAAGGCGTTATCGAAGGCAGGATTTGAATTTCCTCCCATCGAATGAATGGCAGCTTGTCGGTTCGGCCAGTTTGCACCCCCCAGATTATATGCAAAGGTGGAACTGAACAGCGCGATGGCAACGACAGCGGCGGCGATGATTGCATGAATCCAGGGTATCCGTTTCATCGGCCTTCTCCCATGATATCCTGAATGTTCTGTTTGAAATCATCCAGTGGGATCCCATGCGTCGTCATCAGCGCACGGCCCCTGATTCCGGCTGTTTCGTATTGTGCGGGTACGACGGTATCTCTACCGGTCTTCGCATTGGGATAAATCAGATAATGCCCCTGCTGCCATCCCACCAATGGATGAATCTGCTGATTCTCAAGGTTCTCTGCAAAATAAATACCCCTCTCGCCGACTTCCGGCATTCGCATGTCCGATACTTTCAGGGTAAGCTCTCCCGATGGGCCTCCCATGTATGCGATTTCGATCGTCGGGTATGGGTAGATCCCTTTGACGACTTCAAGGATTTCGAACGTAAAGTACGTAAACGGCATCCCGCTGACGAGTGAAGGCCTGACCTCCTTCGATACGGCCCTGCCTTCAAAGATGAATTCAGAACCGTCTACGATCTGTTTGAGGGATCTCGTGACGATGGTGGAACCTTCCGCCCGCATATCGGTCATGCAAACTCCAAGGAAAACCAGGCATGCGGACAATACGGCATTTCGATTCATTCCCTCTCGCCTCCCGGATTGATTCAGGCAACGCCTTTGTTATCGTTTGATATAAGAGCCGAGATGAAGCGTATGGAAACATTCTCGAAGTATTTCTTCGATATGATGAAGTTCGAGTTGAAAAATGGAACAGAGTTAACGATCATGATAAAAGATCCAGTGAAATCCGGTTGATGGACGGTTGATACCTTAATCGGAAACCCGGTAAAGCAGATTATATGGGGATATCCGGAAAAAGCAAATCGGAACTTGAATAAATATGACAAACACCGGTATAAAGGAGTTGCTCCGGACTGATCGTCGGAGCGTATCAACAGGAGATGAAAATCGAAGCTACAGGTTTACAGGAGAAATTTCATGACCGATTCAGATCAGTTTACGTTTTACGGCAGCGGACATCGAGGCGCGGAAGCCGAATTCGGCCGGCTTTCGGAGCAATTTGGCATCCGTGAAGTCAATTACACGTTCGACGGACATCAACCGGAAAGGGAAAAAGGTTTGGTTATTCTCTCACCCGAGGAGCTGAAAAAGGGTGACATCAGCATGGAGATCGTTTCCATACGCATGAACCGAAGATATTCCCAAGTCGATAAAATCCGCAAAGTTTTTCAATTGATTTTTCATATGGTCAATAACGGCCTGCAGATATTTGCAGTGGGTTGGATTCAACCGGACAGTACGGTCAAGGGAGGCACCGGTTGGGCGGTTGAGCTGGGCAAGCTGTTCAATCGGCCGTTGAGCGTTTTCGATCAGGAACGCAACCAATGGTTTACCTGGAAAGACAACAGGTGGGTGGAAGACCTGCCTCAAATCGAGCACAAAACATTCGTGGGTACGGGTACCCGCAACCTGACCGATGAGGGCAGGCAGGCAATCAGGGATTTGTTCACCCGTTCTTTCAGCGCATGAATTGTTTGGAAGAGCCACCGGTATTCAGCCGGTGGCCTTCGCCAACACGAAAACCCGCCGCGTATTCCTCTTAGGCCCGCTGCAATGGTTCACTCGTTCGCACCTGCGTTGCATCCTTTCATGCCCGTGACCGACGGGTATCCAATTGCCAAAGGTCTCATGGATTCAAGACTCCAAGGGATGAGCGGAGTATGCGACGTGGATACTTAAGGCAACCTCAGGGTAAAGAATCCGAGATGCGCTTTGCTGCAATCGCAAGATCGGAGCTAAAGAAAAGAAGAAAAGGGCCGAATACATATTTTATTTGACGATTCAAATCCGAGCTATTCCGGTAAGGAGAAGAAATGAAGTATCGCAAAGCATTGATTTCCTTGTTTGCAGCGGTAATGCTTTCAGGGCTTTGCTCCACGGTCTGCGCCATGAAGTTCGAGCACGTCATGAACATCGGTTCCGAAGGGACCGGAGAAGCCCAGTTCAAATACGTGGAAGATTTTGCCTTCGATGCAAACGGCCGCCTCGTGGTCACCGATGCAGCCCATGCCTATGTTCAGGTATTCGATAGAAAGACAGGCGAATACATCAGCCGCTTCGGCGGCAAGGGAGATGAGGATCAGCATCTTGAAAAGCCTAAAGGGATTTCTGTGGCGCCCGACGGGCGGATTTTTGTGGCCGATTATACGACCGGATACGTAAAGATTTACGATAAAAGCTACAGGTGGATCAAGACCTTCAGCGATTACGGGTCCGAGCCCGGCAAGAACATGAAATCCGAGTTTACCGATATCTGCAATGGGCTCTACTACATGCCCGAAGCGGGAAACCATCGGGTTTCCGTGTGGGATCTGGAAGGCAATTTCAAGTTCCTGTTCTCCGAGATGGGGAGTGAACCGGGAAAAATGAACTATCCAGAGGCCGCCAAGTTCAACAGCCAGGGGCTCTGCCACATCGCAGATCTCAAGAACGATCGGATCCAGATATTCACCAAGGAGGGCAAATTCGTCAAGGCGTTTGCCAAATCGGGAAGCGGGGAAGGGGAGCTCAAGGCCCCTACGGGATTGTCCTTCGACAAGTCGGACAACGTATATGTATGTGAAATCGGAAACGACCGCGTCCAGGTATTTGACAAGGAAGGCAACCCTATCGCAGTCTGGGGGAAGAAGGGCTCCGGAAACGGTGAATTCGACAGCCTCCACGGGTTGATCGTGGATAAAGAAAGCGGCTGGGTCTATGTGGCCGATAGCGCCAACCACCGTATCCAGGTATTCAAGCCGGCAAATTAACCCTCATGGGTTCAGGGGGCATCTGTTATGAAGATTTTCAATTTCAAGAAGATTTTTCCTTTTAAAAGGAGGGCCGGTACTTCTCGAAGCATGAAGCTGGCCACCAAGTTAATCATCTCCTTTTCTTTCCTCGTGCTCATCATCGCCGCAACCGGGGGTGCGGGGATCTTTTTCATCAAAAAGATTCAGGTACTTTCCGATTCGGTAAGCCCTCTGGTAAACGTCGCCATCGCGATCGGAGAAAAAACGAATAAAGCCCACATTGCACTGGCTGAACTATCCGGTCTGGAACGGGATGAACAGATTGTCGAACAGAAGAATGCTTTATCGGAGATCAAGAGCGGCTTTGAAGAAAATCTCGAGCAGTTATCCGCTGTTATTAAAGAATTCGATTTCGATGTAGATACCGGAAAGGTCGAGGAATTGAAAGGAGAGTTTTTCAGACTCAGCGATGAAGCCCTTGCGGCGCAACAGCAGGGGCTGAAGAAAGCGGCTGAAACCCGCAAGAGCCTCGAAGCCTTTGAACAGCAGAAGGATGCCGTAGAGGAGGTGATCGACCAGATCGGCAGCAGAAACGAAGCCGAGCTTAGCAAAATTGAAGAACGCGGAACGACTCTTGAGCTATCCGGCAGGGCGACCGGGCAAGACCACAGCGGGCTTCAGGCCGAGATGTTCGGAGAGAGCTATCCCCTCGTCCTTGGAGCAAGCAAGCTGCAGGGATATCTCGTTCGGCTTCAGGAGGTCACCAAGTCCTATCTGGCCGAAACGGATAAGGAAAAGCTTGCGGGCATTCAAGAGGAATTCGAAAAAGCGGCAAAGAGCATCGACAACCGGATCAAACGGCTCGGAGCACGTGCAGCATCCATCGTCAATCAAAATGCCATCGATAAACTCACCAAGTCTACCGGGCACCTCAAAGGGCTCGCGGTCTCGGAAAGCGGTCTCTTTGCCATCCACAGGCAAAAGCTCGATGCCGATGTCCACTTGGCCCGTACCCAGGAGAGCTTGAAAGCCGTTTCAGCCGATTTTGAAAAGACGATCGAAAAAATCTACGAAACTGCGGACAGGATAAAGAAGGAGACGCGTTTGACCGCAGAGAGCGAGGTCGTACAGGCACGGAAAAATATCGCGGTTGTGACCGTCCTCGGGATTTTGGCCGGTATTCTCTTTCTGCTCATTTCCACCCGGATCATCCGACCCATACGCAGCGTGGTGGCCATGATCAAGGATATTGCCGAAGGGGAAGGCGATCTTACCAAACGGATGAAGATCGAGCGATCCGATGAAGTGGGAGAGCTGGCAAACTGGTTTAACAGCTTCATCCAGAAGCTGCAGGCGATTGTAAAAGACATTGCGGCAAATACCGAAACGCTCGCTTCATTCTCTTCCGAGCTCTCCGCAGTTTCGCAGCAGATGTCGTCCGGGGCCGAAGGCGCTTCAGCCAAAACCAACGCTGTGGCGTCTGCAACCGAAGAGGTGAACGGAAAGATCACCGCGATTGCATCGACCATGCAGCAGGCCTCTGCAAATATCGGGATGGTGGCTTCATCGGCCGAGGAGATGGCCGCTTCGATCAACGAGATCGCCAAAAATTCTGAAAAGGCCAGCACGATCAGCGGCAGTGCGGTGTCCCAGGCCAAAAACGCCGCTCTCCGGGTGGGTGAGCTCGGGGCCGCCGCCAGGCAGATCAGCAAGGTGACGGAGACGATTACCGAGATTTCCGAGCAGACCAATCTTTTGGCCTTGAATGCCACGATCGAGGCGGCCCGGGCGGGAGATGCCGGGAAGGGATTCGCAGTGGTCGCCAATGAGATCAAGGAGCTTGCCCGCCAAACGGCCGAAGCGACCGAAGAGATACGGAAGCAAATCGAAGGCATCCAGAAATCCATTTCCGGAGCCATCGCCGACATCGAGCAGGTGCCCAGGGTCATCAACGAGGTGAATGAAATTGTCTCCGGCATCGCCGCCGCGGTTGAGGAGCAGTCGGCAACGACAAGAGAAATCGCCGGCAATGTTGCGCAGGCCTCTCAAGGCATTCAGGAAGTCACCGAAAACGTGGCTCAAAGCTCCACTGTCACCGCGGGCATCTCCAAGGAGATCGCCGAGGTCAGCCATGCAAACGGTGAGATGGCAAACAGCAGCGCACAGGTAAATCTGAGTGCAGAAGAATTGTCCAAGATTATGGGAAACTTAAAGTCCATGGTCGGAAGATTCAAATTCTGAGGTCTGCCGGTTGTGTTATTTTAAGGCCTTGATTTTTTTGATCCCTTCGGTTTTTCCTAATAGCATCAGCAGATCGCTGTCTTTTATGACGAAATCGGCGTGCGGAACCAGAATGAAATTTTCAGGAACCAGTTCCTGTACGGCGATGAGGTATACGCCATACTTTGCCCTCAGATCCAGGTCCTTGAGGCTTTTGCCGATAAAGTATCTAGGAGGGTCCACCTGGACCAGCGTATAATCTTCTGAAAGCGGGATAAAATCCATGATGTTGGGGGTTGAGAGCCCCCTTGCCACACGAACGGCCATGTCCTTTTCCGGGTAGACAACTTCGGTTGCACCGACTTTTTTAAGAATTTTCCCATGGTCCGGGTCGATCGCCTTTGCAAGGATTTTCTTTACACCGATTTCCTGCAGGTAAAGGCAAATGAGAATGCTGCTGCTGATGTTGGTGCCGGTGGTAACGACGACGGCATCCATGGTCTCAAGCCCCAGGGCATTCAACTGATCTTTGTCGGTGGCATCCATGACGATGGCTTCGTTGCAATCGGAGTTCATTGCCTGGACCCGGGTTTTGTCCGAATCGACGGCAATGACTTCGTGTCCTTCCTCGAAGAGCGCTTTGGCGATGTGACGCCCGAATTTTCCGAGGCCGATGACGGTAAATCTCTTCATTTTTTTTCTCCTATCCGATCATAATGTTTTCTTTTGCATACTCGATGCCTCTTATCGGTTCAGTCCCGGCGATGATATAAGAGAAGGTCAGCACGCCTACTCTGCCGATGAGCATCATCACGATGATCCAGAGCTTCCCCATACCGGTCAGCGTTGCTGTGGCCCCCATCGACAGCCCGACGGTGCCGAAAGCCGAAACGGTTTCGAAAAGATAAAGGAGAAAGGAATCGTGCGAGTTCTTCCCGGCAGCCGGAGAGCCGGCCAGGACCAGGAAGAAGATCACGGAAACGAAGCCAAGGGAAATCAGGATCAACGAGGTGCTTCTGGCAACGGTTTCCGGCGGAATGCTTTTCTTGAACATATTGACCCGCTGGTTTCGTTTGATCCGGCTCCAGGCGAATGCAGCAATCAGTGCCAGGGTGGTGGTTTTGACCCCCCCGCCGCATGAACCGGGTGAAGCGCCGAAAAACATCAGAAGGATCATCATCGCCAGCGTGGCTGAACCCAGAGCGCCGATATCCACCGTGTTGAATCCTGCGGTCCGGCAGGTAACCGATTGAAAGAGGGAGACAAGCATCCTTTCACGGAAGGGCATTTCCCGGAGAACACCGCGCGTTTCCAAGAAACCGAAGAGCAAAGCGCCGCCTGCGATCAGAACGGCTGTTGTGACCAGAACCGTCTTGGTTTGAGTCGACAGTCGGATCCGGCTTCCCCGGGTCAGAATCCCCGAGTGGTAAAGATCGTAGAGCACGGGAAACCCGATTCCTCCGATAACGATGAGAGCGCATACGGTCAGGTTGAGCAGTGGATCTCCGCTGTAGTTCATCATGCTGGTTGAAAAGGTTGAAAACCCTGCATTGCAGAATGCGGAAATCGAATGGAATATCGCCGCATAGAGTGCAGCGGCAAGGGGATACTCTCTCACCCAGTGAATGAAAAGAAGAGCGGCTCCTGCCGATTCGACCGCTGCCGTAAATAAAAGGATCTCTTTCACCAGATGCAGGATGTCCCTTCTGGGGGTGTGGGCAAAGACATCCTGCATGATCAGCCGCTGCCGAAACGATATGCTTCTTCCGATTGCCCGAAACACCATCACCGTAACGGTCATCACGCCGAGCCCGCCGATCTGGATCAGCGCCAGGATGACCCATTGTCCGAAAAGCGTAAAATAGCTCCCCGTATCCACAACGATCAGCCCGGTGACGCAGACGGCTGAGGTAGCCGTAAACAAGGCGTCGATGAAAGGGATCCCTCCGGAAACCGTGGAGATCGGAAGCGACAGCAGGCAGGCGCCGACAAGGATGGCAAGAAGAAAGCTCAGCAGCAGCACCATTGCCGGAGGTGCCTTACTGAGTGTTTTTGATAAGAAATCGTTCCATTTCAGCGACATATCCATTGAACCCTCATCGATTTGGACTTATCGGCCCTTTTTGCGCGAAGAGATTCTCTGAATTCGGTTGGCGTCTCCCGACTATTTACGAATATATCGATCTTACTTTTCCTTCTTTTCCGGCTCACCCAAATCGATTTTGAAGCCTGAAAACCTCGAATCGGTGATCCGTTCCAGATTCTCCCGCGAAGGCGCATACGATGGATCGATCCAGTAGCCGGAACGGTAATATTTGGTTGCTTCCTCCCTATCGCCCCGGATTTCCGCCACAGCTCCCAGCAGGTTGAAGACTTCCGGTCGTTTCGGCTCGAGGGAAGCGGCTTTCCTCAGGAATTCCTCGGCGGCTTTGAAATGGCGCTGTCCGATATTCTTCTTGGCAAGCTCGATGCAGGCCTCGTATTCATCGGCTCGCTTTTCATCGAGTCGATCCCTTTCGAGCACCCGGGCGACCAGATCCCTGATTTCTGCCGGGCTGAAGGGCTTCTGCAGGAAGTCCACGGCACCGAGCTTCATGGCCTCGACCGCCGTATCGATGGTGCCGTGGGCGGTGATGATGATAAACCGAATGTCCGGACGGATCCCGGCAATTTTTTTCAGAACCACCATCCCGTCCATTCCCGGCATTTTGAGGTCGAGCAGGACAAGTGCATATTCTTTTTCCTCGATTTTTTCGAGGGCTTCTTCACCGTTTACGGCCAGATCGACGTTGAAATCGTTTTCGAGCGCACGGGAAAGCGTCAGGCGGATATTCTTTTCGTCATCTACGACCAGGATATTTATTTCTTTCATAAGTCTCCTTTCATAGCGGTTCAGGCTCTACCGTCTTTGGGGCTGAGCCGTTGGTTTCAGTGTTCAGGTTTCAGATTTCCCAAGATAGCACCTGAAACCTGAAACCCGAAACCTGAAACCTGAAACCTTCAAAATACCCTCATCTCAGCATCGCATAGGAATCCCGAACGATCCTGGCTGCGCTGACAAAGATTACGATAAATTCCAGCCTCCCTAGGAACATGCCGACGATCTCGGTCCAGAGCACCCCCGCCGGCGCGTCGTAAGCCGTCACGCCCACCGAAAGCCCTACGGTTCCCACGGCGGAGGCGAATTCAAAGAGGGATTCCTGCAGACTGTAACCATGGGCTGCGAGAATGCCTGCTCCCAGAAAGAAGGTAACCAGATAGAGAAACACGAAGTTGGCGACCTGACGGATGCGGCTGTCCTGAACGTAAGCCTTCAATTCACCCTGCCAGACATAGTTCTTAATGACGGCCGTACCCGGCAGGAATGAGCCGCGAAGCTCCCAGAGAAGCGATTTGAAAAGAATATAGACCCGGTATTGCTTGATTCCGCCTGCCGTAGAGCCCGTGCCTCCTCCGATGAGCATGAGGATCACCAGTGCGAGAACCCCGAAGGAATTCCAGTTGCTGTAGGACACCGTCGAAAAGCCGGTGGTGGTCAGAGCCGAGAAGGTCTCGAATATGGCAACCCGAACGGACTTGGAAAGAGAGGGATAGAGGTTCCGGCAAACCAGGAAAAAAACCGCGAGGGCGAAAATGGGAGTCACCGTGGCCATGACCCGCATTTCCCCGTTACGGTAAACGGCTTTGAGCTTTCCCTGCAGAAGGAGGTATGCGGTAAGAAAGTTCATGTTGCCGAAAAACATCAGCACCAGCGTCACTGCTTCAATGACAGGAGAATCCCAATAACCGATGCTTTCCACTCGGGTCGAAAAGCCTCCCGTGGAAATTGCGGGAAAGGTGTGGTTGACCGCATCGAAAAAAGACATCCCGGCCATCCGGTAAGCGAGAATCCCAGCCAGCGCATAGCCGGAATAGATCACCAGAACCAGCTTGGCCGAGTCGCGTACGTGAGGCGCCAGTTGATCGCTTCTGCCTTCCGCCAGTGTAACTCCGGCGCCGACCGGCCCCGCGATTGCCGCAAGCATGATGATGGCAAGACCTGCACCTCCTGCAAGCTGTGTAATGCTTCTCCACAAAAAGGTGAGGTGAGTGGCCTTTTCGTAGTCCACTACTGTAAGCCCGGTCGTCGTCCAGCCGCTGACCGATTCGAAAAAAGCCTGCGTGAAACGCCACTTTTCAGCGGCCATATAAGGCCAGGCAGAAAAGAGAAGGACGATGACCCAGCTCAGCAGAACGACGATGCCGCCTTCCTGGACACTCAGGCTGACGGCGGCCTGCCGCCTGAATCCCCGCCACAGCCCGACTCCGGTTCCCGAAAGCAGAGCCGCAGGCAAGAAAAAACCCATCCCGTGGACCGATTCTTCAGGATAAGACGGCAGAGACAAAAGGGGCGTCAAGACAAGCATACCGCTTATGGCAAGGATAAGGCCCGTATAGGATAATATTTCTGCATAGCGGTCTTTCAGACGGATGTCGGTTCGCACGGTATGTGGCCTTTATTTGGTTTGCCCGGTGAGCAGGTTGAGTGCCTGTGCGTGGTTTTCCGGAAGCGTCATGACGATGAGGCGATCATTTGAATCGAGAACCGTTCCCCCGCGCGGGATGATCGGTCGGTCCCCTCTTAGAATCGCCGCAATCAGAGAATTGTCCGGAAGCGCAATATCTTTGAGCATCTTGCCGACCGCTGGAGAATCTCCTTTGACGGCGACCTCGGTAACGTTTACCTTCCCCTCGCCGACCGGGAGCAGATTGACGATGTCCTCCAAGCCGGTTCTCTGTTCGATGAGGCTTGAAAAAATCCGCGTCGTGGAAATGGCCCCTGTGATCCCCAGCTTGTGGAAGACCTCTTCATTGTCCGGATCATTGACCAGGGCTAAGGTTCTGGGCACCTTGAAGCGGTATGCTGCAAGCTGGCAGATCACCAGGTTGTCGTGATCGTTGGGAGTAATTGCCAGCACAGCCTCGGCCGTGTAGGCCCCGGCTTCTTCGAGAACCTGAAGGTCGCTTCCTTCTCCATGAACGACGGTGGCCTTGAGATGCCTCGCCAGCCAGGCACAACCCTCCGGGTCGCGATTGATGATGGTTACCGTATGGCCTTTGGAAAGGAAAGTGCGGCAAAGAAAGTAGACGGCCCGCCCTCCCCCGATCATGATGACATTCATTTCGTAGCCTCTTTTTGACGGCTTGCGATCTTCCGGACGGATTCAAGGAAAAGATCCCCCGCTACCACGATCGGGCTGATCGACTCGATGTCGAGCTCCCGGTACACCTTCTCGCGCCTGGGCTCGAATACGCGCGCTATCACATGCGGAACGTGAAAAAGCTTCCTTGAGACCTGTGCGACCATGACGTTCACGTTGTCTTCGTGGGTGGTGGCAATTACGATGTCGGCCTTTTCCACCTTGGCCAGCTTCAGCGTGGCGAACTCGGTTGCGTCTCCTTCCATCTTGAACCCGCTGAATTCCGAAGTTAAGCCCTTGAAGGACGACTCATCCGTATCGATAACCACCACACTATGGCCGTCACCGCTCAATCTGTTGGCAATATACGATCCCATCCGTCCGCAACCTGCGATGACGATGAAAAGCTTTCGACGCGAGAACATCTGCTTTTCCTCCTTGTACTCAAACCACAGCGGGCAGGGTGAAGGTGAAGGTGCTCCCCTCTCCGGGTTTCGAATCGACCCAAATCGTACCTCCGTGGGCACGAACGATTTCCTTGCAGATTGCAAGTCCAAGCCCGCTTCCCCCCGTGTTTGTTCCGGATTTTACCTGCACGAATTTTTCAAAGATTCGATTCTGATATTCATACGGGATTCCTTCGCCGTCGTCTGCGACCGAAAAGTGGACCTGATAACCGATTTTGCGGGCCGACACCCGGATATGACCGCTGTTTGCGGTGAAACGGAGTGCGTTTCCGAGGAGGTTGACCAGCACCCAGGTCACCTTATTGGCATCGGCTCTTACATCGGGCAAAGGCTCCGGAATGTTAACGGCTGCCTCGATTCCCTGATGAACGGCCTGGGCCTGAACGACGGAAAGGGCTTTTTCACAGATCAATTTCACCGGGACATTTTCAAATTCCAGATGGAGGCGCCCCGTCTCTATTTTCGAAAGTTCGAGCAGTTCGTTCACCAGAGCCTTGAGCCGTCCGATCTCCTCGTCTGCGGCCTCGATCAGCTCCCGATCCCTGTCGGAAAGTCTTTCGGCCATCCCCTCCTTCAAAAGCGCGATGCTCATCCCGATGCTTGTGAGCGGAGTCCGAAGCTCATGGGAGGCGGTCATAACGAATTCGCTCTTCAGCCTGTCAAGCTCCCTCAGGCGGGTGATATCGCGCAGGATGAGAACCACCCCGGGAAACCTGCCCGGCCTGGTTCGAATCGGAAGAATCGAAAACTGATAGTGCATCTCCCCGTCGTCCTTTTTAACTGAAAGGATATTGCTCCCCTCCTCGATCGAAGGGGGCCGTTCCGATTCCAGAGCTTCCTTGAGAAGCCGATAGAGCTCTTCGTTCCGGCTGATTTCAAGAAAATGGAGCCCTTCTGCTGCTGCCTGCGCCACATGGAAGAACTGCGCCGCCATGGGATTGATGTTTGTTACCCTGAGCTCGGAATCGACCACCACCAGCCCGTCATCGACGCTGTTTAAGATCGCTTCGATCTTTGTCTTTTCAGCGAGGATCTTTCCGATATTGAGATCGTTGTACTGCTTGAGTTTCTCCGCCATGCGGTTGAATTGGCCGGCAAGGAGTCCGAGCTCGTCCGTTCCCTGGTCCGGCACCCGTACATCGTAGTTGCCGCCGGCAATTTCGGAGGCGGCCGTGCGCATCCGCTCCACCGGGCGGGCAAGGCGGTTGGAGAGAAACAGGCTGACAACGAGACCTGACACCACGGCCAACACTCCCAATACGACAGTCGAGACGACCGACCGTTTTGCCAGCTCATCGGCCCTCCTGCTGGCGATGAACATGGTCTCCTGGTTTAACTCCCGAAGGCGGAGACAGGCGTTCCGGACCGATTCAAAAAGCCCCAGGATTTCCTTGCGATAAAAGGCGATCGGTTCCGGCGGTGAGTCCTCCGAACCGAAAAGCGCGAAGGCCTTTGCCAGAAATGCGCCATAGCCGGTTTCGATTTCCGCCAGGATTTCCTTTTCGCCCTCGATGGTGATGTTGTCTACGGCGCGTCCCAGCCATTGGAAAAACGGATTTTCATTCGCACGGAACTCCTCCAATGCGGGCTGCCCGAAACCGAGCAGAACCGAAAGAATTGCGCTGTCCTGCCGTTCGAGGGATAGAATCATGTTGTCTGCGGCCAGAATGCTCTTATAGTTTTCCCGCAGGATCGAGTCTGAAGCCTGCCCCAGGCTCAGGAGCCTGACTGCGGACCAGATGAACACGACTGCGATCACCAGCAGCGCCCCGCCGTAGCCGGCAAGGATTCTTCCCCGGAAGGTCTGAAACCTGCCGGGTCTTTTTTTTGCAGAAGAGATCATGGCCGTTTTTTCGCAGGCTTCGGATCGTTGTAGTATAGGCATCGAACATGATCCGGCACTTCACAGAAAGGCCTCAACATGGCAGGTCCGAGCACCATCCGGTTCCGGTATGCGCCGCAGGTCATCATCTCCCGGCGCCGGCCGATTGGAGAGTAATTCAGGAACGGACAAAGCCGTGAAAACATCCTTTCGATCCGCTCCGATTCATCGGGATACCGGATCAGCTCCATGAAGGAAGCTTCCTCTTCGAGCGCTCCAGCCTCATAGATCCTCACGAATTCCACTCCGGCATCTTCAAGGCTTTTTATCAAGATCCGGTGAGGGGTTTGAAGGAGCGCCAGAACCGGCAGATGCCGTGAATGAGGATTTTTTTTGATTACCGAGCAGAGCTCCACCACGGCATCCCTTTCCCGCAGCACAGCGGTGTCGAATATCACGATCACCAGTTCGAAGCCGCCGGCGGTTGCAAGGCCCAGGCAGCCGATCGGACTCGGCGCCCGGGTTGCCTCATCTGCCGCAATCGGAGGGTGCTGTGGAGATGATTGAAAAATCAACCGCATGCGTTAAGCCGCCTTTCATCTTTCATTTCAGGAAACCGCGGCCGGTTGTTTTCCATGCCCTATCGGCAAAGGAGGTTCGACCCGGCTCCGGAATTCCAGACGTGGTGCAGATTCGGTGCCAGATTTAAAAATATACTCAAAACCAGTATGTTATAAAATGTATTCGGATGTCGGAAGGAGCCGAGTCGCAGAAAATCTTGCATTTTGCACGAAATCGAGATGGCAGGATGCAATATTTCCGGTATCATTTGACTCCCGACGGGGCTCTGCTTGTTTGCAAGGATTCGGAAATCCTTGCAATCTGCAAGAAGGAGCGAATATGTTCCAAAGGAGGAGCGTTTTCGTCAGGATCTATATTTTCGATTGAACGACATCGAAATTTTCATGCCGCGCTTACGGGAGCGCTCAGACGATATCCGACTCCTTGCGGAATACGATCCGGCCACACTCTGGCGGAAGCATAAAAAATGCGCTGGATTGATACGATCGGGACCACGATCATATCTAGATATTGTGGTTATTTTTTATTGACACACAATTTGTTCGAATCTATACTGACGCCCGCTAGTCGTGTGATAAGCGAATGATCTCCGAAGCATGCCTTTTCCGACAAAGACACCATGACAGAGCCATACGGGAGGCTATGAAGTGTCTGTAAATGCGAACAAAAGGAAACCGGAATCGGCAGATTTCGCCGGGGTTTCCACCGGGGGGAAAAGCTTTTATGCTTCCGCCCTGGACATTGCCGAGTCAAAGTGGCGCTCGGGTGAGCCGGATCTTGCCTTGGATATGATCAGGGGTTTTACTTTGAGGTTTCCCGGGTACGAGCCTGCTCATCGCCTGACGCTCCGCATCCTGGTTGAAGAAAATTATCATCCCCGGGATATTGTCCGGTGCCTTGAGCGGATCAATAAAATCGGATGCCTAAGACCGGAATACAACGCGGTCTATGGTGTAAAAGAATTCGAGCTTTCCCACTACAAAAAAGCGCTGCCGCTTCTGGAAAAAGCCCGGGAGCTGCCCCCCCATCTACTGGAAGAATGGGGATACAGGCCGTGGACGATCCAAAGCTGCTTGCAAGCCTGTCGAAGCAAAGTGGGGCTTAATTCATTAAATTCATCAGGGCCGGACGCGTCCGGGGTGCGCAAGTCGGCGAAAGCCGGAGCCGTGTCCAAAGAAAAGGCGGGGCAGCCTGCCAAAGCCCGGGCGGAAAAGAAGGGAAATCCTGGCCGTATCAAACGGCAGAAGGCGAAGCATGCCGATCGAATTCCGGAGCAAAAGCCATCGGATACCGAAATAAAGGGGATCGATGCGGTCCTGGTCAAGGAGAAGCCGAAAATCGTTCTTTCGGCTGCGGTCGGAAGCCCCGCCGAGCTTCACGAGCGTTTTGCCGCAGGAAATGTCTCCGGCATATCAAAGTATTTCCTGGCCCAGCAGGCAAGCCGGATCTCTCAGGCCGACCATTTCGACAGTCTGATCTGTTTGAATACGCTGAAGGATATCGAGCAATACAACTATCAGGTCGAGACCGTCCGCAAGGTCATGCGCTCATTCCGGGGGAGGGTGCTTTTGGCCGATGAGGTCGGATTGGGGAAGACCATCGAAGCGGGCATGGTGCTCAAGGAGTATATGCTTCGCGGGATGGTTAAAAAAGCGCTGATCCTGACCCCGCCCGCTCTTGTCAGCCAGTGGTGTGAGGAGCTGTCATCGAAGTTCGGCATTGCCCCTGTTTCCACCGAAAACGGTGAGTTGCGTCAGGATCCGGAGGGCTTCTGGAAAGTAAACGACCTGATCGTCGCTTCACTGGCCCTGGCTCGAAACAAACGGAACCGGCCGCTTCTCGGCAGCATCCGATTCGATCTGGTCATCGTCGACGAAGCCCACCACGTAAAAAACGACGGGACGGCGGGCTGGATGCTCGTAAACGAGCTGAAAAGCCGCTTTCTGCTGCTGCTGAGCGCAACCCCGGTCGAGAACAACCTGATGGATCTATTCAGCCTGGTCACCCTGTTGAAGCCGGGGCAATTGGGGACCAAGACCTCCTTCAGACGCAGCTTCGTGCTGCGGGGGGATCCGACCCAGCCGCGCAATCGGGAACGTCTCCGGGAGCTTGTCGGAGAGGTGATGATTCGAAATACCCGGGCGATCGCCGATATCAAGCTCCCTGCAAGGCACGCCTCCACGGTGCTGGTGGAGGGAGAGCCTGCCGAGCGTGAATTGTACGCCAAGCTGACCGATCTGGTCAGAGAGGGATTTCAAAGCAATGTATCCCGGTTGGCGTTGGGCCTGCTGCTCCAGGAGGCGGGGTCCAGCCCGCGTGCGGTCCGGAAGACATTGTTGAAAATGGCCGGGCATTCCGATCTGGACGACAACATGAAAAGCCGGATGACCCGATTGGCAAAGCTCTGCGAATACGTTCCGAACACCTCAAAGACGGCTCGCCTTCTGGATCTTTTGAAAATAAGCAAGAGTAAGGTGCTCGTCTTTTCGCGCTTTTCCGCCACCTTGGAAGAAATCGCGCAACGCCTTTCCGAATCCGGGATCGGCTTTTCCATGTTCCACGGCCAAATGAGCGCGGCGGACAAGGACCGTGCCGTGTGCGCCTTCCAGGACGGAACCGATGTCATGCTCTGCTCCGAGATCGGAGGAGAGGGGCGAAATCTCCAGTTCTGCTCGACCATGGTCAACTTCGATCTGCCCTGGAATCCCATGAAGATCGAGCAGCGCATCGGCCGGATCCACCGCATCGGCCAGACCCGCCCCGTACACGTGTACAATTTGTGCTCCGCCGATACGGCCGAGCACCACATTCTGGAGGTGCTGGACAGGCGCATCAACATGTTCGAGCTTGTCATCGGGGAGATGGATCTTGTGCTCGGCCAGACCAAAAGCGAAAAGGAATTCGAAGATCGGATCCTGGATATCTATGGGGAAAGTAAAAACGAGCAGGATATCACGGAAGCCTTTGACCGCCTCGGGGATGAGCTGCTGGCGGCAAGAGAGCAGTACGCCAAGATAAAACGGCTCGACAGCGAAATTTTTGCAAACGATTACGAGATTTGAGGCGCCGGTGAACAGCTTACTTGAATTTGCGGGAAACTTGATCGAGGAAAATGAAGGTGTGGTGGAGTGGAGCGACTCGAAAGACCGTTTCCAGGCGCTGCTTCCCCAGGAAATACAGCATCACCTCGGCCTTCCGGAATCGCTTGTCACCATTTCGGGCAGAACAGAGGCCGCTGCCGAACCGTCCCCGACTCCTATCGGGATTCCCATCGACTTCGGGACAGAGCTTCTGGATCGGGCCATCCCCATGGCCCTTGAAACAGGCCGGACCGCTTCGGTGCGTATGCCCTCCCCCCCCTCTCGAAAGCAGGCCGGTCTGGACCCGGGGAGCTGTTTCGGATTTCCGAATGCGACATTCAAGGAAACCGGAGAGCATGAAAGCTGGCTGGATTACTGGCTCTGGTCGTTTGAAGTTGCCGCAGAAGCGGACGAGAGGCGCGAAGAGGTGCATCATGTATGTGTTTCATCGGTCGGGGCAGGCTGCCCGGAGCTTCCGGATCTCATCTTTCGTCAGGCGCTCGATTGGCAGCCCTTAAGTGTCGAGCCGTCGGATTTTACGAACAAGAAACTGGATACCTTGTTCATGGCCGCCTGTGACCGGGCCATCCGCCAGGCTGACGAACGGATGGCCGAATTCAAAGAGACCGTAGTGCGGCATCATCTCCGCGACATCAATCGGATCGAGACCTACTTCAAGGACTTAAGCGACGAGATGGAAGAAGAAATCCGAAGACGGCAGATGACGGGGACCGATCTAGATATCCGGAAGGAAAAGATCCATCAGCTTGCCGGCGAGAAATTCCGAAAGCTTGCCGCCCTGAAAGAGAAATACAGGCTTCGTCTCACGTTTCGTCCGCTGACCCTGCTCCTGGCCCGGCTTCCCGTAAGGCGCTGCGACCTGCTGATCAAACGCCGCAAGGGACAAAGAAGCCTCGGTTTGACCTACAACCTCCTCTCAAAGAGGTTTGACCCGATGGCCTGTGAAGCCTGCGGTGCGGACACTTACACGCTCGGATTCTGCGACGATTCCCTGCATCTGTTATGCGCGGCCTGCCTGTTGCGTTATACGAATGAAAAAGCGTGTCCCTGCTGCCGGGGAAAGCGGCCTCCGTCGAAAGTCGACGAGATCTTGAAACGCCTCGGCATGAGCGGATAGCGGGAGGAAACAAAGAGTATGGAGGCAGCATGATCGATGAGCTTGCACAACGCCTGTTTCTCGAGGTGGATAAAAAAAGCAGGGAAATTTCAAAATTGCACAATGCCCTCAAAAAGCTGGCCTCGGCCGATACACTGGAATCGCCCCGCCAGGTGGGGGAGGCGTGCAAGATTCTCGAACGATCCGATCCGAAGGCTTTGGGGCTGGAAATCGATTTTACCGAGCTCTTGAAGTCGACGGCTGCAGACCAGCAGCAGCGCGCCAATCGGCGGAAAATCGAGTTCGGACGCATGCTGCACGAAAAGGCCGAAAGTCAGGGCCTGGCATGCAAAATGATCACTTCGGAACCGATGGAGTTTTCGCTTCCGCCGTTTACGGTTTCCGTGAATCTCGATCAGAACATGGCACAGATCAATTATGCCAGGCTGGCGCTGGAGGAGCTTCCGGCAAAGCCTGACCAGATACCGGCCGCATGCCTCAAGAATCTGAAGATGCTCGAGAAGGGATGGTCTTCGGAGCAATTTTTCGATGCCCTCTGCGGTGCCTACCGAATACAGATCTTTGAAGAGAAGAGCCGTCCGGGGGAAAGACTCGTTCTTACCGATCTGATCCCTTACGTGGCCCTGTCTTTCCAGAGCGAAAAATTCCGCTCCGATCCGGTGGCAGGAAACTACAGCCCCTACGGACGAGCACGGATGGCCTATGATTTGTCCAGGCTGAGGCGAAGCGGCCTGTTGCAGCGAAACGGATGGAGGGTGAATCTGGGGGCCGCCACCGGATCCTCCACGCAGAACAAAAAGGGGGTGCTCTACGTAGAGGAGAATCCCGGCCAGGGGCAATACTACCTGACCATCTGGTTTTCCCCTGCCGGCAGCTAGTCTATGGGAGAGCCGAACATGAGTAAAACATCCCTCCAACCCGAACTGGCCAAACACATCCTCCAACGGGTCGGTGAGTCCGGGCAGCCGCCGGAACAGGGGATCACCTATCTCAATGTGGGAAACGACTCCTACCTGCGCATCCTGGAGCAGGAGTACCTGGCCAGGCTCAAGCACAACCCGAGGGGATCGAGCTTCAAGCTGGTTCAGGGATACTACGGGGGCGGAAAGACCCATTTTCTCTACTGCGTCCGGGATCTGGCCTGGCGGCATGGGTTTCTCACCTCGCTTGTCAATCTGTCGCCCAGGGAGTGTCCCTACGACGATCCGGTGAAGGTCTACACCGCAGTCGCCGTCAATCTGACCAGCCCGCCTCCGGCCGAAGGGATCGAACCGACCCGCAGCCTGCCCGACCTGCTCAGGGATCTGGCAGATGACAGGCGGGCCTCCATGGGAGAAGAAAGGGCACTGAAGTGGATCCATCAGACCGCAGCGCGTGTCTCAACGGAGAGCCATTCCTTCCGCAAGGCAGCCACTGCGTTTATGGCCGCCTACCTTCAAGGGGAGGCCGGCCGTGAGGCGATCCTGGAGCCATGGCTGCTCGGGGAGCCGGTGCCCCAGACCGACACCCGACCCCTGGGAGTTTTCGAGGCGATCGAACCTTCCACCGGATTCAAGATGCTCAGGAGTCTTTCTCAGATCGTCTCCGGTTTCGGACTCCCCGGAATCGTCCTGCTGTTCGATGAGGTGGACCGGAACTTATCCCTTACCAGCCGAAAGATGCTGGCCGTGGGGGACAATCTCCGTCAGGTCATCGATTTGTGCGGCCAGGCGCGCCTCCCCTCGACCCTTTTTCTGTATGCCGTGCCGCCGGAATTTTTAAGAAACGTGGTTCCGGATTATCCGGCCCTGGATCAGCGTCTGAAAAGCCCGGTTCCTCTGAGCGAGAGAAGCCCCCAGGCGGCGGTCATCGATCTGGAGCATCTGGATATGGATCCGGTTGCGCTTCTAAACGGAATCGGAGAGAGATTGACCACGATCTTTGAAGAAGCCACCGGCTGGAAGGCCGTCGTCACGATCCAGACCCACAACCGGCAGCTCATCGCGAGCACAATGGCGGCATACACCTTCGAAGTCAGTCACAGGAGGCTCTTTGTCAAGACCTACACGGATTTTCTCTACGGCCAAAAGGCCGGCAAGCAGGGCAAAATCACACCGGAACAGGCCGAACGGATCGTGCAGGGAGGATATACCCGGCTTGCACCGATAGACGACGAGGCGTTCCTAGATGTCCAATAGGATGTCCAATGAGATATCCAATAGGATGTCCAATAAGACCGGCTCGCCCCGGGTCGGCGGCAGGATTCGGCACCCGGACTGGGGTGCCGGGAAGGTGATCGCTCTTCTCCGAGGGGGGCGGGTGGTCCGGGTCGAATTCGACGAAATGGCGGGTACCCCCTGGGAAATACCCAGGGATGAGTTGGAATATACGGACCCTGAAACCGCTGCGGATCCTTCCACCCCCCGGAAGAAGACCGGGATTTCCGCATCGAATCGGAAAGATCGCTCACCCGCCCCCAAAGTCCTTTCCCATCCAGTCGATGTGAAAGCGGCGGCGGCCCCCTTGCAGCAAGACTCCGTCACGGCGCGGCAGGCAATCGAGGCGCTCCGGCTCGGGGTGGTGCCCGCATCCCATCTGGAGGCTTATACCGTCGGAAGAGACATCGAGCTTGTGGTGATCCATGAGGATCTCGAGTACGCGGCTCGAAACGGCGGCTTTCGGGTGGTGCTCGGGGATTACGGAAGCGGGAAGACGCATTTTCTCGAAATGGCCGAGCTGCTGGCCCTGGGGAAAGGATTTCTTGCCGCCCGGGCCACCCTGGACAGCAGGGAAGTACTTCCCAACAAGCCCAGACGAATCTTTCAGCAAATTGCCGGCGGCATCCGTTATCCGGATGATCCGACCCTTGAACCCCGAGGGCTCGGGCCGCTGCTCGAAAAGGCGGCAGGGGATGTCGATCTGGTCCGCCGGTGGAGCGGCAGGAACCGTCCGGACTACCACCCGTACCTGGGACCCGCCCTCTTTTATATGGCCGTTTTGGGTGCAGCCGCGAATCCTGACGATACCCGCGACCGTCTGATCGATTGGATCGAGGGTTCCGAAGTGGCGAGCAATGTGGAGCTGGAAAAGCAGCTCAGACGGATTACCGCCGGCCGGACCCGTCTTTTCGCGCTTCAGGATTTTCAGACGGTCACGCACCTATACACCCTGATTCTCGGTGGCATCGCCGAATTGGCCCGGCAGGCCGGCTACAAAGGATTGGCCGTTATGGTGGATGAGGCCGAATTCTACAGCGTGCTGCGCGGGCAGGACCGCACCTTCGCCGACATCCTCTTTCGCACCTTCGCCGCGGCCTGTCTTCCCCGCTCGCTGCTCCGTTTCGATCCGCAGGATCTGCCCAAGGGGGGACAGGCCATACACAGGCGTTTTTCGTACCGGTATACGGACGAGCAGCCGCTCTATTGCGTGTTTGCCTTAACCCATGACCCCGAAGGCAAAGCCGCTTTGGAAGAAAGCCTGCCTGCCAATCGTTTCATGGACTTGACTCCTTTTCGCACCCAAGACTACGTAACCCTTTCCGAACGGGTGCTTTCCCTCTATGCGCTTGCCTATTCCGATCTGAGCCCGGGCGCGGAGCTCGCTTCGATGATGGCAAAGGTAATCGAGCCCTGCCATCGAGGCGGGCTCATCGACAACCCGAGACAGGCTCTCAAATTCATTACCGAGGTGGTGGACATCACCCGGCATCGGCCGGAGCGCCTCAGGCCGATGCTCAAGGATCTTCAAAAGCATCTAAAATCGGCCGGGAGCCCAGGGGCTTCGCCCCAATTGGAATGATGGAACAATGGGGCGGATCCGGAGCATCGAAGGGCCAAGTCTTCCGAAAGCGTATTCATGACAGA
The DNA here is from genome assembly GCA_003599475.1 of Desulfobacteraceae bacterium. Next base: position 15,271 of record QZKK01000192.1, on the reverse strand, counting down.
CGGGGCCGCCATAAACACCTTGAAGTCCCTCATTCCGAGGGCATGGCATGCATTTCTGGCAAGGTTTGGAACCCCCACCCCCATTCAACTCGATGGAATCCCTGCGATCATGGAAGGGCATCCGACGCTGCTCATCGCCCCCACCGCGAGCGGAAAGTCGGAAGCATTTGCGGCACCCATCGCCGAGATGATCCTGGCCGAATCCGAGCCCCGAAAGGTTTCGGGGCTTTCGGGATGGATCGTCTCCCCGACCCGGGCCTTGGTCAATGATCTCACGAGACGTCTTGGCCCGCCTTTCTCCGCCATGGGTCTTGCCATCGGCCGGCGCACGGGAGAGCACCGTGAAATTTCGGGTTCAAGGCCGCCTCATGTCGTGGTCACCACCCCGGAGTCGCTGGATTCCATCCTTGCGCACTCGCCTTCCATGGTATTGCAGGCGCGGTTTCTGGTGCTCGACGAGATCCACATGCTGGATGCCACGCCCCGGGGGGACCAGCTCGCCTGTCTCGTCTCACGCATGCGACGCATCGCGCCGGGCCTGCAGATCATCGCCTCATCGGCAACGGTGGATGATCCGTCAGGCCTTGCCGGCCGATATCTCGGGGCGTGTGCTCGGATTGTACAAATCCCGGGAGGCAGGCCCATCGAAGCGGAATTCGTCCATAAAAGCGCCGGAGCCCTGGCAGAGACCCTGCGGGAAAGGATCGTGGAGGGAGCGGGCGCCCGCAAGGTGCTCGTCTTTGTCAAACGCCGCGCCGATGCCGAAAGGCTTTTTTCGGTGTTTAAAGGGCGCCCGCCCTTTGGAGATTCCGTGTTTCTCCATCACGGGAGTCTATCCAAAGCCAGGAGGGAGGCCGTAGAGCGAAGAATGCTCACCGGAACTGCAGGACTCTGCTTTGCCACCACGACCCTGGAGGTGGGAATCGATATCGGCGACATCGACCGGATTGTCCTGGCCGATCCCCCTTCGAATGTCACGAGCTTGCTCCAGAGGATCGGCCGGGGCAGCCGGCGCATGCCGGTGACCCGGGTTTGCTGCTTGTCTGCAGGCCAAGGGCAAACCCTGCGATACGAGCATCTGATCGATTGTGCCGGAAAAGGCCGCCTGCTCGGCGATTCCTATCATTTCTGCCCGTCGGTGCTGGTGCAGCAGTGCATGAGCCTGCTCATGCAGACCCCTCAAAAGTGGATCACCGCCAAGGCCCTGGCCTCCCGCATGCCGGCCTGGCTCGAGCGGACGGAATGGACCGCCGGGCTGCCGGAGCTTCTCGACCACCTGACCGATGAAGGGTGGCTGATTTCCGGAAGCGGAAGATACCATATGGGAGAGAAGCTGGAGGAGGCCTTCGCGCTTGGGATCATCCACACCAATATCGAAAATCGCAAGGGCGAAATCGAAATAATCGATCAGGACACCCGCCGGGTGCTTGGAAAACTGCCCCGGATTGCAGCGGACAGCGGCCGTTTATTGCTCGGCGGCCGGAAGCTCAGGGTGTCTGCGACCTTGAGCCGCTCCCGGGTTCTGGTTGCCGATACCAGCGCAAGGGTCGAGCTTAAAGTCGACTCGACCCGCGGCCCGGTCATTTCCGCAAACCTGGCGAGGGACTTTGCCCGATTTATCCGAGTCGAGCCCGGTGAAGCCCCTGTGTTGCGCCTGGAAGATGGATCGGCTGCGCTTTTCCATTTTTTGGGAAGCCTCTGGGGGGCGCTGCTTGCGGTCCTCATCCAGGAGAGAACCGGAGAAAAACCGATCGGTTCAAACGCCTTTTGTTTGATATCGGCCGACCTGCCCGACCGGTTTCCATGGGATATGCCGGCAGAGGAGATCCGCACAGCCGCGATCCGGCATTGGTCCAAGCTCCGCAGAAAAATTCCGGAAGGTCCGTGGGCGAAGCTCATCCCTCCGGACTGGCGCCACCGGCACCTGATCGGCTGTCTGGATATCGAAGGGTTCACAAAAACCCTGGGAGGCATGGTCATCCGGAAAATGGAGCCATCGTCCGACCTGCACGGAGATCTTATCCGCATGGCGGAAGGGATGGAGGGCGGGGAGTAGCCCGCCGTTGGCGCTTTCCCCACTCCTGGAACTGCTCCATGACATCTATGGAGTTTTTCGCGGAGAGGACTTGTTTGCGCCACTGCTGACCGAATGAGGAGTGAAGGAAAATGCCGAAATCGACAAAAAAGAAGCAAATAAAACCCCGCGGCTCCCCGGGAACCTTGGTATTCACTGGCGAACGGAGAGTGGACACGGTGCGAGTCGACGTCATCGAATACAGCGAGACTGCGCTGAACGAACAGAGCAACGTTTCCGTGAATCAATGCGGGAAGCTCGCAAAGGCCCCCGGTGTGACCTGGATCAACGTCAACGGCATTCATGACATGGACCTGATCGAGGGGCTGGGCAAATGCCTCGATCTGCATTCCCTGACCCTGGAGGACATCGTCAATATCTCCCAGCGCCCGAAAACCGAGGAATTTCCAAGCTATATTTACATTGTCCTGAAGATGGTGGCATACAACGAAGCGGAGAACCAAGTGGAGACCGAACATGTCAGCCTGATCCTGGGTGAAAACCATGTGGTTTCCTTCCTGGAGGACGAAGGCGACGTGTTTGACGGGGTGCGGGAGTGCCTCCGGACCGCCAAAGGCCGTATCCGTTCGATGAGAGCCGATTATCTGGCCTACGCCCTCATGAGCGCCGTGGTGGACCATTACTTTCTGGCTGTCGAGCGCATCGGGGATCGCATCGAGGATATCGACGACCGGATCCTATCCGACCCGAAACCGGAAGATATCCGGGAAGTCCATCGCCTCAAACGCCACATCCTGAGCCTGCGCAAGGCGGTCTGGCCGCTGCGCGAGGAGCTCGGAGCACTAGAGAAGAGCGCATCCGCGCTGATCCGCACGGAAACCAAGGTGTTTTTGCGTGACTTGTACGATCACACGATCCAGGTCATCGACATGGTGGAAACTTTTCGGGATATCCTCGGCGGCATGCACGACACCTATCTATCCAGCATCAGCAACCGCATGAACGAGATCATGAAGGTGCTCACCATCATCGCCACGATCTTCATCCCCTTGACCTTCATCGTCGGCGTGTACGGCATGAACTTCGAGCACATGCCTGAGCTCAAGTGGACCTGGGGCTACTTCATGATTTGGGGCGTCATGCTTGCCGTCGGCATCGGCATGATCAGCTATTTCAAGAGAAAGAAGTGGATGTGAAAACGCACAAGAAAGATACGGCGGCGCTCGGCGACACACACGCAGAGGCGCAATCCTCAGAGGAACGCGCCAAGGCCCGTGGATACCTCACTGCGCCGTTTTGGGCCGTGCTGCTGGCCGTGGCCGCTGCCGCCGGCGCGGCCCTCTTGATCGGACGCTGGGCTTCCCATTCAAGGCCCGCAAACGTCGAGACCCGCAGTTGGAAGGCCATGGGAACCATCGTAAGCATCAGTCTGTGCGAAACGGATGGTGACCGGCAAGAAGCGTTGTTCGAACAAGTCGTCCAGCGCGTGGGGCACATCGAGGAGATTCTGAGCGCCCATATGCCGACATCGGAGCTTGGCCGGCTGAACCGATTGCCGCCGGGCCAAAAAATGCGCCTCTCGCGCGAGCTGTGGAATGCCGTCAATATCGGAAAGAATTGGAACGGCAAGACCCATGGCGCCTTCGATATCACGGCCGCCCCGTTGATCGATCTGTGGAAAACCGCCGGGAAAGTCCAAAAAGTGCCGACCGCGGCCGAGATCCAGAAGACCCTCGACCGCATGGGGGTCGACAAGCTCGCATTGGATGACAGCGATTGGACGGTCATGAAAACCGCCGCAGTGTCCATCGACCTGGGCGGCCTTGGAAAGGGGTTTGTGGCCGATGACATCGCTGGCCTGCTCAAAGAGCGCGGCACGACCTCAGCCCTGATCGCCATGTCCGGCGACATCCGGGCACTCGGACGCCATCCCGACGGGCGGCCCTGGCGTGTGGGGATACAGGACCCACGCCGTCCCGATGAGCTTGGTCCTGTCGTCACGGTTGTCGAGGTCAGCGACATGGCGGTTTCCACCTCCGGCAACTACCGGCGTTTCGTCGAAATCGACGGCAGGCATTACTCCCACATTGTCGATCCGCGCAGCGGGCGCACGGCGGAAAACGTACCGAGCGTTTCGGTCATCGGGCCGGATGCGCTGACGACCGATATCCTGGGCACTGCCCTGAGCGTAATGGGCGTGGACGACGGCCTGAAACTGGTCGAATCCATGGCGGGCGTAGAGGCCCTTTTCATTATGTTGGACGATTCGGGCCTATTGATTCTAACGCGCAGCAGCGGCTTTGCCCGGTATGAGGCTTCGACGGCGGGAATGAGGGATAACCCCGGCGTAACTGGAGGATAGTACTTTCAATTAGTTCAGATGATCCTCCCTCATTTTTTATCGGATTTCAGCCCCGCGCACTTCCCACTCCCGGATCACCTCCATGGCTTCCGTGGGCTTCCTGGCGGAAAGGACTTCCTTGCGCCACTGGTCGTCTCGCGCCATTCTGCTGATCGCCCCGAGCAACGCCAGATGGCTTTCCTGCGAACCGGCGGGCGAAAGAAGGAGGAACATAATCCGGGCGCTGCGCCCCGTATCGCGATCCCGGATTCCCACCGTGCCGACACCAAGAGCGACAAAGGGCTTCTTGAGCCCAGTGATCCGCGCATGGGGGATCGCCACATCCTCTCCCATAAAGGTTCCTCCTTGCCGCTCGCGCTCAAGAAGAGCCTCCCAGGCCGACTCTCTGTGATCGGCTCCTTCACGGCAACACGCGTCCAAAAGCTGCCGGATCGCTTCTTCTTTTTCAATGGGTTCATCCCAGATGAGGATGCAGCGATCGGACGGGATGGCTTCACGCTCAGAAACCGGATCTTCCTTTTCTTTGATCTCTTCAAATGACTCCGAGGACGGGCGGGCAGCCTCTGCGGCCGGAGGGGCCTTCTTGATCGCCATGGTGTCGAGGACAACCACGGTAATATCCGTCCCCTCGGTGATCAACCGCTCGACGATGCTGATTTCCCCCTTGAGCCGCCGCCAGAAAGGGATCTTCCTTGCCGTTGCGCCGATCACGATATGCCCCACCCGGTACTCCTTGGCGAACTGCAGGATGGTCTTTACGATATCGTCGCCCTTGTAAGTGAATACGGTCGCGCCGAGCTGTTGGGCGAGGGTCAGGGTGTTGGCGAGCGTCCGCTGGGTGGCCGTATCGATGGCTGTAGGACTCTCCCTGGATGTTTGCACATAAATAGCATACCAATTGCGGTTCAGACGACCGGCCAGGCGGGAAGCATAGCGAAGCAGCGCCTCGCTGTTGGGTCCTTTCGAGCTCAGGCACACCAAGACCTGATCCGGACTGGAGAGAACGTCCTCTTTGAGCGGATCGCGCCTTCTCGAATCGATTTGGGCGGCCAATTCGCGGAGGGTCAGCTCTCGCAGTTGCTCTAGGTTGGTCGATTTGAAGAAATGATCGAGGGCGGTCTCGATGCGCTCAGGGGTGTAAACCTTCCCTTCCTTCAGGCGGCGCCTGAGGTCTTCCGTGGTGATATCCACGTTGACGATCTGGTCGGCTTCGGAGATGATGCGGTCGGGAATACGCTCCCGGACTTTGACCCCGGTGCTGCGCTCCACGGTTTCGTATAAGCTTTCGAGATGCTGGACGTTTAAGGTGGAGATGATGTGAATGCCCGCAGACAGAATCTCTTCCACGTCCTGGTAGCGCTTGTCGTTTTTGCTCCCCGGCACGTTGGTGTGGGCAAGCTCGTCGATCAGCGCAACACTCGGTCGCCGCTTTAGGATCGCATCGAGATCCATCTCCGCGATCTCGATGCCGCGATAGAGGATCCTCCGGCGGGGGATCGATTCCAGGCCCTCGAGCAGCGCCTCGGTTTCGGCTCTTCCATGGGTTTCCACCAGGCCGACGGCGACGTCGATTCCATCCTCCCTGAGGCGGTGCCCTTCCAGGAGCATCTGGTAGGTTTTGCCGACGCCTGCGGCATACCCCAGGTAAATCTTCAGCTTGCCCCGTTGGGATCGACGGATGATCCTCAGAAAGCTTTCAGGCCGATTCTCGATCATTGCTTTTCCATCCGGTCCAACGCCATGTTCACTCGGAGAACGTTTACCACAGGTTCGGGGGTTAAAATCCATCCGGTGCGCTCCGCATGCTCTTCCAGGAGCGCAAGAACCTTGCTGAGCTCAACTTTTCGGGCCGAGGCGACCCTCCGCGCCTGATACTTCGCGGCACCCAGGGTGATGTGGGGGTCCATGCCGCTGCCGGATGCAGTCACGAGATCTGCAGGGACCTTTTTGCCGTCCGCCGCTCCGAGCCCCTCGATCAGCTTTTGGGCTCGCTCTCGAATTTTAGGGTTTGTCGGCGAGAGATTGCTGCCCCCTGCCGCCGAAGCATTATAATCTACGGCCGACGGTCTCGGCCAGATGTATTCCGGACGGGAGAAGGCTTGAGCCATCGCCTCGCTGCCGATGATCTGACCTTGTTTGTTGCGGACAAGCGACCCGTCTGCCGTGTGCGGTGTCGCGGCCTGACCTATACCTAGGATGATCATCGTATAGAGCAGGCAGCAGATGAACATGCTGGCCAGCACGATCCGGCCGGATGTCGCAATTTCTAGAAAAAAAGCGGTCTTTTCAACTGGTTTGTTCATAAGTTTTTCCTCCTAGGAAACACCCATTATCGTCAAAGCGACGTCGATCAGCTTGATCCCTGCAAACGGCGCAACCACTCCACCGAGACCGTAAATGAGAAGGTTCCGCCGCAGGATGCCGTCCGCTCCCATCGGTCGATATTTCACGCCCTTGACGGCGATCGGGATCAGCAGCGGGATGATGATCGCGTTGAAGATCAGGGCCGAGAGGATCGCACTCTGGGGGGTCGCCAGATGCATGATGTTGATCGCGGCAAGCTTCGGGATGGCCAGCATGAACATCGCAGGGATGATCGCGAAATACTTGGCGACATCGTTGGCGATGGAGAAGGTGGTCAGCGCTCCGCGGGTCATCAGGAGCTGTTTTCCGATTTCGATGACCTCGATCAGCTTGGTCGGATCGCTGTCCAGGTCGACCATGTTCCCCGCCTCCTTTGCCGCCTGGGTCCCGGAGTTCATGGCGACCCCGATATCCGCCTGGGCAAGCGCGGGGGCGTCATTGGTGCCGTCTCCCATCATGGCGATCAATCTCCCTGCACGCTGTTCCCCGCGGATATAGTCAAGCTTGTCCTCCGGAGTCGCCTCCGCGATATAGTCGTCGACCCCGGCCTGCCGGGCGATCGCCTCGGCGGTGAGCGGGTTGTCTCCGGTCACCATCACCACGCGAAGCCCCATGGCGCGGAGCCGCTCGAACCGGTCCCGGATGCCGGGTTTGAGCACATCGGAAAGCGCCACCACTCCGAGCACCTCTCTCCCTTCGGCGACCGCAATCGGGGTGCTCCCCTTCCGGGCTACGTTGTCGACAAGCCCCTTCAGGGCTTGGGGGATCGATCCTCCAGGCGCACAGATGCGCTTGATGACGGCATTCGGAGCTCCCTTTCGGAAGCTGCTTCCGTCGGGCAGATCGAGTCCGCTCAGCCGGGCTTGTGCGGTGAAGGGGATGACCTTCCCCTCCCCGGTTTCGCGGGGTGCGCTCGCCCCGAGCGTCTCCATACCGAGTTTAACGATCGATTTCCCTTCGGGGGTCTGGTCTCCGAACGATGCGCTCATCGCAGCCCGGGCGATCTGCTCGTTGGTCACCCCGGGAAGCGGGTAGTAGGCGGTGGCCTGCCGGTTCCCCATGGTGATGGTGCCGGTCTTATCCAGGAGCAAGGTGTCGATATCTCCTGCAAGCTCGACCGCCTTGCCGCTTTTGGCGAGCACATTTGCGGAAAGGGCGCGGTCCATGCCGGCAAGCCCGATGGCCGCCAGAAGCGCCCCGATGGTAGTCGGGATGAGGCAGACGAGAAGCGCAATGAGGGTCGGGATCGGAAGGTCCACCCCGAAGTAGAGTCCGATCGGCCAGAGCGATCCGGTCACCATCAGAAAGGCGAGAGTCAATCCCGCAAGCGTCACGGTCAACGCAAGCTCATTGGGCGTTTTCTGGCGGACGGCCCCTTCGACCAGGGCGATCATCCGGTCGAGAAACGACTCTCCCGCGCCGGCGGTGATGCGGATCTTGATCCAGTCCGATAGAACCCGCGTGCCGCCTGTGACGCCGGACCGGTCGCCGCCGGCTTCCCGGATCACCGGCGCGGATTCCCCCGTGATCGCCGATTCGTCGATGCTTGCCGCCCCCTCGATCACCTCTCCGTCGTTCGGGATGATCTCGCCGGCTGCGGCAAGGACGACATCACCCTCCCGCAGCCGATCCGATTCGACCTTTTCCTCCCTCCCGTCGACCACCCTGCGGGCCACGGTCTTTTTCCGGGTCCGCTTCAGGGTATCGGCTTGCGCCTTTCCGCGCGCTTCCGCCAGCGCCTCGGCAAAGTTTGCGAAAAGAACGGTCATCCACAGGATCAGCGCGACCGCAACGGTGTATGCCCAGTTCCCCCGGCTTTGCAGCAAATCCAGGAACAGGACAAGGGTCGTCAGAGCCGCGCCGATCTCGCAGACGAACATGACCGGGTTTCTCGCCATGATCTTCGGTTTCAGCATGACCACGCTTTTTTTCGAGGCGGCCTTTATCAGTTCCTTCTCGAACAGGGATGCCCGGCGCGCCTTCCGGCGGATGAGCTTCCTCTGTTGGAATTCGTTCGATACGTCGTATATCTGGTTCATCTCCATTCTCCTCTTACAGTGGAGGCACTCGCTTTGCGATCGCTGCGAGTCCCTCAAACTTCTACTTTCTTCATCTTCTTTCTTCGTGTCTTAGTGGCGAATGGTCATCCGGCTGAGACCAGATGCTCTGCGATCGGTCCGAGAACCGCAACGGGCAAAAACAGCAGCGCCCCCACCAGGACCACGCTCCCCAGGATGACGAATCCGAACAGAGGGGTGTCCGTGCGCAAGGTCCCGGCCGTCTCGGGTGCGGGCTTTTTGGCTGCCAGGGAGCCTGCGATCGCCAGCGGGAGGATGATCGGAATATATCGGGCCAGCAGCATGACGGTCCCGGTTGCGATGTTCCATGGCACCGTATTGTCGCCGAGCCCCTCGAAGCCGGAGCCGTTGTTTGCCGCGGCGGAGCTGAACTCGTAAAGAATTTCCGAGAATCCGTGGAATCCGGGGTTTGCCACAGTCGATGCCCCCCAGGAAGTGGCCGCAAACCAGGCCGTTCCCCCCAGGATAAAAAGCGGGTGTACCAGGATCGCGAGCAAGGCGAGCTTCATCTCGCGGGTCTCCACTCTGCGGCCCAGGTATTCCGGCGTTCGGCCCACCATCATCCCGCTGATGAATACGCCGACGATGATGTAGAGGAACATGTTGATCAGCCCGACCCCGACTCCGCCGTAGGTGACGTTGAACCACATCCCGATCATGGGGAGCAGCCCGGTGAGCGGGTTCAAGCTGTCGTGCATGGCATCGACCGAACCGTTGCTCGTCGAGGTGGTCAACACCCCCCAGGTCGGCCCCGCAGGGGTTCCGAAGCGGAGCTCCTTACCTTCCAGATTGGGCGAGGATTCAACGGGCAGCCCGGCGAAAGCCGCGGTGGGTGCACTCTCGAAGTAGTTGGCAAGACCGACCTTGATCACCAGCATCGCCCCCATGACGGCGAAAATCACGGCCGCATGCCGCAGCCGCCGGGTGATTCGTCCGAACATCCAGACGGATGCCATCGGGATTAAAATGATGGACACACACTCGACGATATTGGTGAAGAAAGTGGCGTTTTCGAACGGATGCGTCGAGTTCGGCCCGAAGAATCCCCCCCCGTTTGTTCCGAGCTGCTTGATCGTTACGAAGGCGGCCACAGGTCCTCTCGCGATCGTCTGGGCCGCACCTTCGAGGGTCGTCGCAGCGGCCGAACCGCCCAGCGTCATGGCGACTCCGCCGAGAACCAGGATCGTCGCAACGACGATCGCAAGGGGCAGGAGGATGAGAAAGGTCGCCCGCATGAGGTCGCTGTAAGAGTTTCCGAGCCCGGCCTTTCCCGCAAGCCCTCTCGCCAGAGCGGCAAGTGCCGCGATCCCTGTTGCCGCCGATACGAACTGCAGCCACATCAGGCCGAAAAGCTGTGCAAAGTAGCCGAGCGTCACCTCTCCGGAATAGTGCTGGAGGTTGGTATTCGAGGTGAAGGAGGCGACCGTGTTGTAGATCAGGCTTGGCTCGATCGCGCCTTTGCCGTCCGAATTGAGGGGAAGCCACGGCTGAAAAACAAGGATCGCGAATACCACGACAAACATGGCTGCATTGAAAATGAGCAGTGAAAGCGAATACTGCTTCCAGTTCTGCTCCCTTGCGATTGCTTCTCCGCCGATCCTCCGAAAGATCGACTCGATGCCGTACCGGAACCCGACCTCTGTTTCTGGAGAGCTCATCGCCCAATTCATGGCCCTGCCCAGCGGCCAGGAGAGGAGGGCGGTCCCTCCGAGAATGAGAATGATAAATAGGATCGAAGACATGTTCTCCTCCAGTTAGAGTGTTCAGTGTTCAGCGTTCAGTGTTCAGGTGCGCTCCAATCTAAAGAATCCGATAGCCTCAAAACCATTACAACTGCCTGAAACCCGAAACCCGAAACCTGAAACCTTAAAAATGCGAATTCTTGTGCAATTCAGTTAAAAACGTTCTGGATCGATGATTGCGTATACGAGATATGCGATGCACAACAACAGCACGATTCCTGTGACATAGATCATGGAAAGACCTCCTTATAGCCTGTCGCAAAACGCCGTCAGAACGGCCAGCGCGATGAAAATGACCAGTCCGAGAATCAGGTAAATGGCTTCTATCATCTGCGATACTCCTTCCTTTTTGTTCTATTCGGGATCCGCGCCACGGCTCGACCGGCATGGGAGAAAGTTGCGCTTTTCCGGACTCGATTCGGTTCAGGTTGAGCAAGTCATCGATGATCCCCAACAAGCGTTCGCTGTCCTCGCGGGCGGCCAGAAGGAGCTCGGCCTGCTTTTCATTGAGAGGCCCCAGTCTCTCCTCGAGCAGGAGGTGGATGGACATGCGAAGCGAGGTCAGCGGCGTTTTGAGCTGATGTGAAACCGTCGATACCACTCCGCGTTTCAGCTCCTGCTGTTCGTGAACCTGAGTTACGTCTTTTAGAATCAGGGCGACACCCAACGGCTGCCGGCGTCCGGTACCGACGCGAATCGGCACGGCCAGCGGCTCGAAGAAGTATTCGCGATTTTCCAGGAACTGCTGAACATAACCGCCCTTGATTTCACGCTCCGCAAGCCTGTCCTCGGCCTGCGCCCTTCGAGTCAAGTCGGTCATCCACTCATGACCCAGGTCGTAGATGAGAACTCCCGGTTTGAGCCCGAAATGCCGGTCCGCCGCCGCCGTCGAAATCTCAACCCGCCCGTCCAGGTCGAGCATGGCGATCGCCTCCGGAAGCGCTTTAAATACCTCCTCCGTCGTGCGACGCGTCCGCATCAGATTTACTCTCTCTTTCTCGCGCAGCTCTCTGAGTGCGGAGGCCATCTCGTTGAACGATTCCGAAAGATGGCCGATCTCGTCTCTTGAGCCTGTTTCGAGCACAAGATCGAGATTTCCGCGCCGGATTTCGTTCGTCGATTCGATCAGCCGATTGATCGGGCGTAAAATCCATCTGTTTGCATGATAGAAGAAAAGCAGCGCAAGGAACGCAGAGGCCGCAATCGCCATCAGGATGCGCCGATGCACGGCATGAGCAAGGCGCCGGGCAGCATCGTTCGCTTCGCTCATATTCGTCTGGTTCAGCACCAGGATTTCCTGGGCCGTTCGGCTGATTTCCTGGAAAAGCGGCTGCAGGGTGGAAAAGTAGGCAGCCCGTCGTTCCTCCGCAGAGCGGCCGGTCCGTGATACCAGCGGCAAAGCCCTGGTGTACTCCTCGAACAGGCCCCGGATCCTCGCGGCCTTTTCCCCTTCGGCGGGAAGCGTGACATTGTTGAGCTCGGCCTTGAGCGCGGAGTGAAATTTGGGGGTGTACTCCTCGATCAGGCGATTCCCCCACGCCTCGTTGCCGGCAATGATGAAGAGGAGTCCGCTGTCGATCCGCTCCAGAAACTCCTTCATGTCCTGGCAGGCCACGACGCTGCGGTAATTTTCCTTCAGGATCACATCGATTGCCTGTCCGAGATGGTCGACTTCCCCCACCGTCAGCAGGCCGACGACGGCGGCGACCGCGAACAGCCCGCCGAATCCCAGCATGAGTTTGTACCGGATGCCGATCATACGCTTGACCTCCCGGCCTTAGGAGATGGCCGGCGGCATGATCCCGATATCCGTTTTGAGGTCCCTGATACCGGATATCTGGCCGACCACGCGGAGGAGACGATCCTTTTCGTCTTGCGAATGAATCATACCGCTCAAGTGAACGATTCCCTTCCCGGAAACTTCAACGTCGAGCATATGCGGATTGAGCTCCATTTCCGATATCGCCGCTTCCACCCTTTTTTAAGAGACAGCCGTTCCATGGCTTCGACTGCCGTCAGACTGCACTCCTGGAGGGTGTCTGAACCGGCGGTGTCGACAATCATTTTGGCTGCGGCTCCGATTCCGAGTTTTTCGGTGTTGATGATGAGATCATAGTGCGAGGGGTCGTTCCAGTCCATGTGAAAGGCATAGCGGAAGAATCCGATCTGTTCGTGGTCTTTTTTCGCGATCAGCTTTTCTGCAGCCTCCTGGCTTATCCCCTTTGTCTCCATGATGCACCGGGTGCGGGAGGGGCCGGTTGCATGGATGTAAACGTGGAATGCACAGCCGAAATCCCTTAGCAGAAACTGGCTGCCGTGCCCGAGGATGATCCCCTTTCCCTCCTGTGCCACCTTGTAGACGACCGATTCCATGATGCTCAGGTAGGATTGCGGTTTCCGGCTCCAAAGACGATCGAAGAACCCCGGAACCTTTTCATTCAGGCTTTTCAGATCTTCCCGCCGAAGCCCCATCCCGATTGCGGTGTGCTGGAGCTTGAGATCGTCATAGAGCTTTAGATTCAATGCCTCTGCGGCTTTGGCTGCGATCACCTCGCCGCCGGATCCGATTCTTCGCGAAATGGTAATGAGTGGCATTTGTTCTTCCTTTCTTTTTTGTCGGCAACCAACAGCGCCGACGCGGTTTTCCTTTGAGTATTGCGTCGATGCTTAGCCAAGCTCATCGCTGCGCTTGACCTCCACTTTCCCATTTAGCTCAGCAAGGGGTGTGCCAAAAACAATAATCCTGTAATTTCATATACATCTGTGAAATTCGGAAAACAGGTTCCTTGTGATATACAAGGAAAGCTCTGAAATGACCTTGCAAAAAACAAGGCAAGCGTTCATGGACTCAAGGGTTCAAGGGTTCCGAGGTTAGACTCCCCTGCTGCAATGCTTGACAGTCCTACCAATCTATCCTACCCTTTAGTAAAATTGGAGGTGGAACATGGCAAAGACATCCGTAACCATACCTGACGATCTCTTTGAAGAAGCTAAGGAATTGTCGGACAACTTCAGCAGCTTCGTTACCGAGGCCATCAAGGACCGTATTCGGAAAGTGAAGGTCGAAAGAGCGCTCAAGAGTTTCGGCAAATGGGATGAAAGAGACAATGACAGTGCCGCCTTAGTGAAGGACCTGAGATCGGAGAAAGGCAGAGGCTATGCAGACCGTTCTGATTGATACGGACGTCGCCATAGACTATTTGCGCGGGCGCACTCAGGCTATCGAACTGATAGCGCCACTTTGGGCTGACAACAGGGCGTACTTCAGCATCCTGTCGGTGTACGAGCTTTACGCCGGTATGAGGGACAAAGAGCGGAAAGACACCGAGAACTTCATCGATGCCTGCATTATCGAACCCGTTACGATGGAGGTAGCCAGGACTGCCGGAGAATTGTATCGGAAGCATCGGGCCGCCGGCCTGACGCTCACATCCATCGACTGTCTGATTGCTGCTACTGCCGCTATTGGCGGCCACGAAGTCGCCACCCGCAACAAAGATCACTATCCGGAGACTCTCTTTTACGGCTGAGATCGATCTCAGATCACCGGAGAAAGAGGAACGCAGGAGAAAGAGGGACATTGAACTCCGATTGTGAATTGTACTGTCGAAGCGGGATCATTCGAGGAGGCACTGCAGCTTATGGTGACAAAGCTTCGCAAGGAAGGTTTTCGGGTTGTGCGCGTGGAGGTAGACGATGAGGGGCTGACGCTTCTTAAAGAAACAATGTAGAATCAAATGCCGTATTGTTTCCTCTTGCGCCAGAGGGTGGCCTGATCGATGCCGAGAATGTCGGCCGCTTCCTGGAGGGACCTGGTGGAGGCGATGACGCGGCGGATGTGATTCTCTTCGATCACTTCCAAGGAGACTGGGTTTCCCAGTTGAACGGGAGGAATATGCGGGGCAATCGAAGCGGGGAGGTGTTCGATTTCAACAAGATCGGCTGGGCACAGGATGGCGGCTCTCTCCACCGCATTGCGCAATTCACGGATATTGCCCGGCCAGGCGTAGCTCCGCAGGGCGTCCATGGCTTTGTTGCTGAAGCCTCTGAAGGCCTTGTGATTCTGCGCTCCGAAAAAAACCAGCATCTCGTTTGCCAGGCTCTGCACGTCGTCGGGGCGATCGGCCAATGGCGGCAAATCGATCTGGATGACATTGAGCCGGTAGAAGAGATCTTCCCGGAAACGTCCCTCCTTGACCGCCTGATCAAGATCCGCGTTTGTGGCGGTAATGATGCGAACGTCGGCTTTTCTCGTGTGTTGATCGCCTACACGCTCGTATTCACGGTCCTGGATGAAACGGAGAAGCTTGGGTTGAAGCGAAAACGGCAAGTCTCCAATTTCGTCCAGAAACAGCGTGCCGCCATCGCAGGCGGCAACCCGGCCGGCATTGTCACGCAGCGCTCCGGTAAAGGCCCCTTTCACGTGACCGAAAAGCTCGCTTTCCAGAAGCTCGGGGCTCAAGGTCGGGCAGGAAATGGTGGCAAACGGTTTACCGGCTCTGCGGCTCCAGCCGTGAATCGCACGCGCCAGCACGGTCTTTCCCGTGCCGCTGGGTCCTCGAAGCAAAACAACCGACTCCGATGCAGCCACTTGCCGTGCAAGCCCCACAGCCCGCTGCATCTCGGCATTTTGGGAAGTGAAAGAAATCTCCGGATGCAGCCGCTTCAGGTCTTCTTTCAAGGTCGCAAT
>QZKK01000157.1 GCA_003599475.1 Desulfobacteraceae bacterium | reverse complement strand
CGCCGCCGTCAACGTCGTCTTACCATGGTCGATGTGCCCGATCGTCCCTACATTCACATGCGGCTTGGTCCGCTGAAACTTCTGCTTCGCCATCTCGCATTCCTCCCCCTGATTCTTGTGTTTGAATCGTCTGCTTCTAATCCCGGAGTTTCCGCTTACCCGGCCAGACCGCATGTTTTTCGAAACTTCTGGAGCCCACGACCGGAATTGAACCGGTGAACCTCTTCCTTACCAAGGAAGCGCTCTACCTACTGAGCTACGTGGGCAATCCCCTTCGGGTGCGATCGCCTTGGGGAGTGGAACCCCAAAAAAAAATGGAGCGGGAGACGAGGCTCGAACTCGCGACATTCAGCTTGGAAGGCTGAAGCTCTACCAACTGAGCTACTCCCGCCCGACGGGTTGGATAGGATTCATCGAATCGTGTATCCTCCCCTGTTTGATACGGCGGCAAATTGGCGTACAAAAACGCAATGCTCAAGTAAGGTTATGCAGGAAGTCGTGTAGTCAGTTTCTCGATTTCGAACTCGAAATCTCCTACATTCAACTTACTTTCAGGATGGTGGTGGGGGGAGGATTCGAACCTCCGAAGGCATCGCCGACAGATTTACAGTCTGTTCCCTTTGGCCGCTCGGGAACCCCACCCGTTGTAAATGGAGCCAGCGGAGGGATTCGAACCCCCGACCCACTGATTACAAATCAGTAGCTCTACCACCTGAGCTACGCTGGCCGGCACAGCGTTTTATTCTCCATGCACTTACCCGTCCATTGAAAAACCGAACAAAAGAACAATCCTATTTACCGGCATAATGTAAAAATATCAAGAAAAAAGTGAACATCCAAGAAAAAAAAATCACATCCGTACCCGCGCCGGGTCATTCGCCGGGTGTTGGACCCCTGCCCTCGCTGGCTCATCCTGTTTTCTCACCCGCAAGAACAGCGGCGGCTCTCCTTTGGACCTGTGAATTCGGTGATCGACCTGACCGGATCTGGTATATGTATTGCAAGTTTCAAATCGAGCGTTTGCGGCATCCATTATAATAGGACAGGACCTGGAGAAAATCAATCGTTCTCCGATTAAATTTCTTGACAAACCAAAGCTCATTTGTTTTATCGGTTGGAAAAGCCTTTCGGCAATTTGCCCGCTGTGAACCCGCTAATATGAGGAACTGGATTTGATCACCATTCGCACGCTTTCGGTATCGACTCTTCTGGGGTTTCTGGCTTTTGGCTGCATGCAAAACATCGATGGAGGCTCGACGGTCCAGAAGGGATACGGGATCGTTTCGCCCGGCAAAGAGCTTGCAAAAACCGAATCCGATGCCTGGAAAAGGGGGCACGGAATCAACAACGCGACCACCCTCCCGAGAAAATTTCCGCCATCCGGAATGCAGACGACATCGTTGATTCCCGAACAGTCCCGGCTGCCGGAACAAGCGGATGCCGTTCCTCCTGCAGAAGGCGCAGCCGACGACAAGGAGCCGCTCGGAGAGGATTCTCTGAAAATTCAGAGCGTCCTGGATGAAGCGCTCGATTTTTGTCAGGCCGCCCAGGATTTCTGGCAAAAAGGCGAGCTCGAAAGCGCCATCGAAGCGCTGGATCAGGCCTATTCGCTGATTCTAAGCATCGAGGTTGCAGACGCCCTCGCGGATCTTTATCAGCAGAAGGAGGATCTTCGCTTCACCATTTCAAAACGCATCCTTGAAATTTATGCCTCCCGCAACATCGTGGTCAACGGAGCCCACAACGAGATCCCAATCACCTTGAACAACCACACAAGGGCTGAAATCGATCTTTTTACCAAGGGGAGGGAAAAAGATTTTTTCAGAGAAGCGTACCGGCGTTCCGGACGGTACCGCCCGGAAATCCTGAAGGAATTGAGAGAGGCGGGGCTGCCGGCCGAATTGTCATGGCTGCCGCTGATCGAAAGCGGCTTCAAAGTCAATGCTTTATCGCCGGCACGGGCCCTGGGGCTCTGGCAGTTCATCCCTTCCACCGGATACAAGTTCGGATTGAAAAGAGACTACTATGTGGATGAGCGGCTCGATCCCGCCAAGGCGACGAAGGCGGCAATCGATTACTTGAAAGAACTCCATTCGATTTTCGGGGATTGGATGACGGTCCTGGCCGGATACAACTGCGGGGAAGGCAAGGTGCTCCGGCTGATACGGTCGCAGAATATAAACTACCTGGATAACTTCTGGGACCTTTATGAACGTCTGCCTCGGGAGACCGCCAGATACGTCCCCCGGTTTCTGGCAACCCTGCACATCATTCAGAATCTTCAGAGTTACGGGTTGGACAAGGTGGAACTGGAAGAGCCGATCCCCTTTGAAACCGCGACCGTCACAAGGTCGGTTCATCTGCGCGATGCGGCAAAGATCATCGATATTGCCGAAGAGACATTGAAAAATCTCAACCCTGAACTGAGGTACCAGATCATTCCGCCGGAAACCTATGTTTTGCGGGTGCCAAACGGCAAGGAAAACATCCTGTTGGCAAAGCTCGATGAAATTCCCATCCCCACCAAACCCCGGCAGGCATTCATCTCGCATACGGTACGGCGCGGCGAAACCTTGTCGATCATCGCCAAGAAATATAAAACCAGCACCTCGGTCATCGTCCAGGCAAACCAGATCACCCGCCGGCACCTCATCGTCGCCGGCCAGCATTTGAAGATCCCGCAGGAAGGGGCCGTCGTTTATAAACTCCTGAAATATCAAAAACCCGAGCTCGCCTTCCCGCCCACCCACATCGTCAAAAGCGGGGATTCACTCTGGAATATCGCCAGCAAATACGGAACCACCGTCAAGGAAATCCAAAAGGAGAACCTGCTTCAAAACACCCGCCTGCAGACCGGTCAGGTTTTAAAGATTCCGAGTCCGGCCGCCCGGCCCTCCGTGAGCGAGGCTCTGAAAAGGTATCAGGTCAGGCGCGGGGACAGCCCTTTCCGCATCGCCAACAAACACAACATGGAGCTCGAACATTTTCTCCGCATCAACCATCTGACCCCCCGGAGCCGAATCTTCCCCGGCCAGCACCTCGTGATCGAATAGGAATTTTCCAACCGTAGCGCGATGAAAGAACCTTCGGTTGTGCGACCGACAGGGGATTGTCAAAAGTTCCAATTTTGCTGCTCCGATCAAACGTTCATTGAAAGTCGACTCAGAGCCTCCTGTAATTGTCTCAGCCGGTCAGTTGAACATCCCCGAGAAAAAGCCGCTCTTCTCGATTCGGATCGGCGAGAGAACACCGACTCTGCCCACAGGTTCGTTTTTGAAGCGGATGACGATTTCCCCAAGCTTCTGCCCCTGGGATACTCCGGCTGAGATCTTCTCCGGAAGAATGATCTCCTTTTGGAGCATCTTCTTTTCTTCTCGCGGGACAGGGTAGGAGAATCCCTGTTCCGTCACCCCTTTCAACGTTTTTTGTTTGCCGCCGGAAACAGCAATTTCCATTTCCACGATTTCCCCTTTTTTGATCACCTCTGCCATTTCATAGAGTGCAAACCATTTCTTCAGTTTCTCTTCCACAATCCGATCCCTGATCCTGGCGGTCGGACTCCCCATGACCACCACGATCAGCCGAAGTGCGTTCTGCCGTGCCGTTGCCGCAATGCAGAATCCGGCTTCACGATAATATCCGGTCTTGAGACCGTCCATTCCTGTGAACCGATTCAATAAGCGGTTGTGATTTCTCATAATGAACTGGCCTTGCCGAAAGGGTATGGTTTTAATCGAGGTCCACTCCAGGATCTTGGGATGCCTCAGCAGCATCCTGGACAGTACGGAGAGATCTTGGCAGGAGGTCAAATCCGGTTCCTGTCCCTTTTGAGGGGGCAGCCCGTGCATGGAGAAGAACGCGCTGTCGGCCATGCCGAGTTCCTTGGCCCTGAGATTCATCGTCTCGACAACGCTTTCGCGGCTTCCACAGAGGAAATCTCCAATGGCATAGGCGGCATCGTTGGCCGATGCAACCAGCAGGGCCTGCATCATCTCTTCGAGGGAGAAGGACTCGCCCTGTTTTAGGAACACCTGACTTCCGCCCATGCGGCACGCATCTGCAGTGGCGTTCACCCTGTCCTCAAGCTTGATCTGCCCGGCTTCGAGTTTTTCAACGACCAGAAGGGCCAACATCAGTTTTGCCACGCTGGCCGGCGGCAAGCGCTGATGGATATTTTCGCCTTCCAAAACCCGACCCGTCACGGCTTCCACCACGATAAAGGCTTTGTAGGGGTCTTGTTTTTCCGGCAGCGCGGCTTTGCCCGCGGTTTTGTCAGGCGCGGCCTGCTTCTGGATCGATCGGACCTTTTTGCTTGCGGCCCATGCCGGATTCAACATCATGCTCAGGAGAAGCAAGGCAACCATCACTTTTTTCATGATCCAGCTCCCGATTGGAAAGTTTTCCCATGGCAGTCTCCCTTTCTCTTTCAGAAAAGCAGCGTCCTTTTTCCTGCCCAGCCGCCATCACCAGGCGCAGCCCGAGCATAAGCTCCGGAAGGCGTAAGAGAGTGCTTCAGGCTGCGGCCTTTGAGAGGGCATGGATCTATGGCGGGAGGGCCCAAGCTCATGCCACAGTGAGGCACCTTATAGTACGGAATATGTTGAGTGTAAATAATAAAAGAGGTCGGATGCAGTATGCAGAGTCACGCTCGGATTCTTCCTCGCTTTTGAATGGATCTGATAAATTCCGGAAGGTTGTTTCCTTTATCGAACCTCAACCGGGATTTTGGCCGGAGTCATGGCCACATAAACGAGATGGTATTCATCCGTATCCAGATCGCGACAGCCGCATAAACCTTATTTTCTGTGACAGCTGGCGCAATAGTTTTTGTCAGCGCTGTGTCCGTGGTGGCACTCATTGCAGTCGAGATCTCCGTAATGGGGATTTGCATGCGGGTTGCGGCTCATTTTTTCCGTCCGCTTCGCAAGTCTTTCATACGGCCCGTGACAACTCAGACACTTGGCCATACCGACCTCTGCTCCTGCATCCACTTTCGCCGTCTCATGGCAGTTTTCACAGTCAAGCCCTATCTTAATGTGTTTGTCAGAACCGAATACGTCAGCAGCAAAAATCACCTGAGCTGTAAGCACACTGAGGAGAAGCAGCGATAACAGCAAACCGAATATCTTCGAAAACATCCTTTTTTTTCTAATCATATTCATACACCGCCATTTTTTTGTCAGTCCGGATCAGTTTGGTAATTATGGGACGCCGTTGAAAACTCGAAGGCGCGCCTTTGGCAGACAAGATAGTTGCACGCTTTCTGATCCTTGACAAGCTCTGCATACAGGTGCCGGCTGAAACAGGGTGTCATCGCGGAAATCCAGGTCTTGATGTAGAGGCGAGATACAACTCTCAAATGCAGGAAGACACTTCCTTCTTTTTTTGTCTCGGGTTTGCGACCGGCCACGTGCAGAAGCTGAAGAAAACGATTCCTAAGAGTCCTAGGATGGCGGCTCCATAGAAGATTGTTTTGATTCCGAAAAATATAAAAGCAAATCCACCTGCCAAAGGGGCTAGAACCGTTCCAAAATTCATGGCACCGTTAAAGATGCCCATGGCAAGCCCCATGCCATAAAGATTCCCTTCCTGGACAAGAAGCGCTGAACTGGCAGGTAATGAAACCACCCTAAATATGCCTATGGCGACACTTACGGCGAGAAGGGGACCGAAACTCCGAGCCAAGGGAAGGCAAAAGGTAAGGAGGGCCGTCATGGAACCACCGAATATAACTAACCAACGCCGGTTCAGCTTATCAGACATGCTGCCCATGGGTCTCAGAAGGAGCGTAGTGACAACAGTGCCGGCTCCCATGATTATGCCCATCTCAAGATTCGCCAGCTTCAGGCTTTCATGCATGAAAATCGGAATAAATACCGCAAAAAGCACAATGGAGAAAGACCGTGTGAGGATGAAACCTGACAGGCCGATCAGTGTCCAACCGATTCTAGGACGACTCAGATGAGGTCGCGGCCGGTCTACATTGTCTGACCTGCTGGTGGGAGAAGTCATCACAAAAAACAAGGCTGAAAGCAGCGAAAGCAAACAGAGCACAGCGAGACTCAAGAAAACACCTTGGAAACCGGCAGCCTCTTTTATCAAACCTCCTATCATAGGACCTGCTGCCTGTGCACTGTAAAATGAAATATCGAAGGTCCCCATGGTCTGGGCCTCTCTTCTTGCGGGGGCAATATCACCAATGAATGCGAGAGAGATCGGCCGGACCAGAGCAGCCCCAATGCCCTGTATTGTCCTGAGGGCAATTAGGGCCAGTGGTCCTGGTGTGAGGAGATAGCAAAGAGAGACCGTCAGGTAGGTGCAAAGGCCGGCGATGATGAGGTCGCTGCGTCCCCGATGGTCTGACCACCATCCGATGAGCGGAGACATGAGCATCTTGGCAAGTGCGTATGCTGAAAAAATCAGAGCAATATGAAATCCGGTTGCACCGGCGCTGAAAGCGTAAACCGGAAAGAAAGGGTCAACTATTCCGAATCCAAGGGAAATCATGAAGTTGATAACAAAGAGCCCTCGGTAAGCCCTTCTTTTTACTTCATCGCCACCCCTTATCTTTCCGGCTGATCCCACAGAATAACTCCCGTCCGCACAACTCAGCCGTAGACGAAGTCGTAATACCGTTACGCCAGATACCCGCCTCGAAGTACTTGTTCTTTTCGCTGTTGGAGCGAGGAAAGGCCGCCAGCGAAGTTTTCCTTTGGTGGGATCATGCTTTTCTCTATGCCGTATTTCCTGTAACCCGATGCCGGCATCTCCTTTTCCGCCATGGCGTCCGGTATTTTGCGGTTTATTTCGTTGGGATAGGTAATCCTCTCCGATGACCAGCCCCCCCAAATCTGGACCATTTTTCGAGGGGCTGGTCAGTTCACCAATCATTGCCTATTCAGTGTAAGGTGGTTCCCCTTGGACGGAGTGTGCCAATTCCATGGCCTTTTTTACTTGATCCCGGGTTCCCCTGAAAACAAGCCACACTCCCCCTTCCGCACCGCTGACACCCCCGGCACTGGACTGAAAGGCGGTTGCTCCCGTCAGTATATTAATGGCCTCCAACTCCGTGACGATCTCGCCCGTGAGGAGCCACATGGAGGGAAGAATGTCACCGGGAAATTTCGCCGACGAATGGCCAGAGGGGGCAGGCAATGTTTCCATCGGTTCACGCATCTTCATCGTCAGATCGACTACATCCCCTGCAACCAACTTCTCAAGGCCTACCGGAATGACGAGGTACGCCTTGCGTGCCACTATGAAGGGCATCGTGATCCCTGTCGTTCCCCCTGCGGGGTGCAGAATATTGACCGCCGCTATCTTGTTCTTATAGTCCAGGGCATTCGCCCCCTTGATGACAACGTCTCCCGCTTTCATCTTCTTCGCCGCATCTGCAAGCGAGATATCAACTACCTTGCCTTTCTCCAGAATTATGTGCTCAACAGGATTCACATCGGGCAGTATTTTTGCCCCCTTCTCGGGCTCAATTCTTCCAGTCACGTATGCTGCATGCGAGACTTTCTGCCCAGTGATCTCCTCTGCCACGTAAGCGTTAGTTGTCCCCTTGATGATAATGACCATACCGTTTGCAAGGGCATTCTTGACGATCGGCATCTGTCCCACAGCCTTGGCGATCAGCCTCTTGGAGTCCGCTACCGTCAGAATCGCTCCGCCCTGAACAATTTTTGCAGGCTCCGTACTTCCCGATTCCGCCGCCGACAATATCCCCGAAAAGAGCAATGGTACGCCAAAGGCAATCACAAACAGAAAGATAACCCCACTCAATACTTTTTTCATGATGTGCTCCTCCTTTCGCTGTTAGTTTCACTTCGTCTTAGTGTCACGCGCGCATTTGTCAAACCACATGAGCGCTCCCCCTCTAAAACACTGTACACCGGCGCGCCAGTATATCCTCGTGCCTTATATCGCCACTGTCGGGCATTCATGATCCGACAACCACTCCCGAATTCGAATCAAATCGTCCGTGAATGTGCCGAATACCTTGATCGTACTTTAAGCGGCCGGGTAAGAGAAGGTCCATAATGCCGCCGAATTCTTATCCTTTACCGCGAGCAACGTTTGTCCCTGATTGATTTAAATACGAAATGGCAGACGCTATCCCATATGCCGAACGCAATAGCAATTTAAGTATTTGATGTCAACAAAAAATGCTTAATGGTGAAATTTAGCCACAAAGCTTGATAAAACCGTAAGAAACGATATTCTCACGCAAAGGCTCCAAGCTCAACGAAAGGAGATCTTCTGATATGAAACGGTTGGAATTGCGACGAGTGCGGGTTTGCAAAAGATCCGGAGTTTTTACGGAACGATAAAACGGAAATGATAAAATGTAATTCGGTATTGAGCACAATGTACGATATTTCGGCAGTAACCGCCTTTACTATATAGCCTCGGTATGGTATGTTTATCGGAAAATGGTTCATCTGAAAAATCTAATTGAAATGGAGGATTAATTGGCCCGAATAATCCCTTCAGTCACACGAGCCCTCAGGCTCTTGGAACTGTTCCTGAATGACCAGCATCCATTATCTGTTCCTGAAATTGTCGATCGCCTCGGCCTCCCGCGAACTACGACTCATGAATTAGTCAACACCCTTATTCATAATGGGTATCTGCGCCGGGATGCGAAACATTCAAATAAGGTTTTCCTGGGGTCTAAGGTGATAGAGTTAGGAAATGTCTACGCAGGCAAGTTGGACCTGATAGCAGAAGGCCGTAAAATTGCAGAGGAGATTGTAGCCAAGTGCGACGAGACCGTGCAGATGGCAATATTGGATGGCACTGAAGCTGTATTTGTTGCCAAAGTGGAATGCTCAAAGATGGTGCGCTTGGTGTCCGCAGTGGGGTCAAGGGTACCGGCTCATTGCACCGCAGTTGGAAAAATGCTGCTCACGAGCCTGCCTGAATCGGGTATCAACGATTTATATCAGGGACAGGATAAACTTAAAAAAATGACCGAGAACAGCATCGGTTCGTTATCGCAGCTAAAACATGAATTGAGCGTCATCCGAAAAAGAGGCTTGTCTTATGATGATTGTGAATCCAACACCGATGTCAGGTGCGTCTCGGCTCCAATCTACAACCATACCGGGAAGATGGTAGCAGCAATGAGTATTTCAGTGCCTGTCTCGCGCATTACCTCATCCAAGCAGGATGAACTAGCGGTAATTATACGCAAAGGGGCTGAGGAAGTATCAAGAAACCTGGGATATGACATATAAGGCAGACTGTTTAGGTGAACCATTTCGCCGCTAAACAGAATGCCCGCATCGTGCAGCGTTCCCGGCGCATCTATTCTCTCTTTCCGAGGCTGCACGCCAGCCGATGCGGTCCGCCATGATCGCCAGGGGTGTGGCGGCTAGTAATGCACCGGCGTTACCGACCAGAAGGGTTATGCCGGACATGGCCGCGAATCGCTTGCGGTCAAACCACTCGGTAATGATTTTCAAAATAGGGATGAAGATTACGGAAACGCCGAGTCCAACCAGAAAACGACCGACATAAGCCATCGGCAGGGTATGGGCCAGGCCGAAAAGGACGGAACCGAAGGCCGACACAACGCACCCCATGGTTATCGTTCGTCTCGGTCCCCATGAATCTGCCAGGATTCCAGAGGGAATCTGCATCAGGGTATAGATATAAAAGTAAATGGTATGCAGAACCCGATAGGGGCCGAGGCTTCCGTCATCGAGAATGGGGTAGGCGCGATACCGGACCTTCGGTGATGCTTCCGAAGGGCTTGCAGATCGCCTCGAATTTCCATGACATCGTCCATCTCCTTATCTTAAAATTCATTTAGACAGGATTTACGTTATACATCTGAATGGAATGCAAACTCAAGCGGTTGCAGCAGGAGGAGCAGGGGGTTAGCGACAGGCCGGGTAACCGCAAATCGTCGAGCCGAAGATTCGGCTTCGAAATCCCCCGTTGGCCAGTTTTCTCTTTCAGCGGCGCTCTTTTTTTTCGAATTCGAGGAGCCGTTCATCCATCCGGGGGTGAGTTGAAAGGTAGCTTGTCCATTCGGGCTGGGACATCCCGTGCCGGCGGTCCGCTTCTTTCTGAATGCGGCGCATCAGCCGGGCAAAGTAGACAGCCGGGATGCCGTGGGATCGGAGGTAGTCGAAGGCGTAGCGGTCCGCCTCCCGCTCGAATGTTCTGGAGTAGGAAAGCTGGGTGAGAAAAACCGGAAGGCCGATGAAAAGCTCCGATGTTCCGGAAACGTCCCCGGTTATGGCCATCATGGCAAAGGCCAGCATGGAGTTCTGGATGACGGCGCGCATGCCGTGGCGGTGCACCACATGGCCGATTTCGTGGACCAGCACAGCCACGAGCTCCTCTTCTTTTTCTGCAAGCTTCACCATCTTAAACGCGCTGTTTCGGGCATTGAAGGCCAGAGACCGGATGATCATCCAGGGGAAGGCGATCGTGAAGCAAAGCCCCAAAATGGGATTGAGAATGGGAACGAACTGGGCGGCGACCCAGGATGCCACGAAGAAGCCGACCACCAGCAGACGCCCCTTCAGGATCTTTACCGGATCAGCCAGGTATTCGAAGCCGGCGCCGTTCAATCGCATGCTCCCGTAAACGTACTGCTTCCTCCGGACCTTGGCCCACGCGGAGTAGATTCCCAGGGTAAGAATAGAAAGAAGAACATTGACCAGCCATATGCGAAAGTACTCCGAGCCGCTTCCCTTGAACTCGAGGGGAATCCTTTCGGATTTCCCGGGGGGAGGATTCCCCGCCTGCTCCTCAGGGCGACCCTGCGGCGCAGGAGCGCTTTCGGAAGCCCGGTTAAGGGCAGGGGCGGGATGGGTCCGGGCGGCTTCGAGGGAGACCAGAATTCCGGTTTTCCTAAGCGCGGATTGAAAGTGAAGCGCCCGTTCACGGTCAAGGCTCCTTTTTAAAACAACCCGCTGTCTCTTCAGGGTCCGCTCGGCCTGCTCCTCGCTCATTGAACAAGCGGCGGCAAACTGCCGCTTGACCTGTTCGAAGTCGAACCCCGGGGCAAGCTGCCCATGAAAAACGAGATCGTAATGCTCTTCGGCCATGTCTCCCCCCTTTCGCGGTTTTTAGAAGGGCAAAGCAAGGAATGTACCATACCGGATGAATTCGAGAATGAAAAGAAACATTGCGGCTTCCCCCCTGATCCCTCATACCTCGAATTTCATACAAGGTCATACGCTGTACTTCCCACCATTCCGACCCTGACCGGATTGAGGTGAATGCATGCAGCCAAGAGGATTCGTGAAAGGCTGAAGGCGACTGCGGTTTATTTCGATGTGGTCGATGGTGAGGTCGTGGTCAGGGCGGCAAGGGATGCCGCCGGTTCTCTCAGAGAGCACGCCAAAAACGTGAAACCGGATACTTCCATAGAGCAGATGAAATCAGCATTCTGATGGAATGCCCCCAAGGATCGGCATCAATCGAATACCACATTGCTTTTACGGCCTTCTCGCCGGCCTGTTGGGTGTGAAAGCAAGAATGCGCATATTTAGCATTTTCCTTTAAAATTTTGGCTGTGTCCAGATCGTCTTCAGCAGTAGTAAACCATCGTTTGGCCTCGAAAAATGATTTTTCAGTGCTCATAAACAATTCTTCCTTCGGAAAGAATCGTTTTAATGAACTTACGGTGAGAGATGTTCTCCAATTCTTCCGGTGAATAAATCAGCATGTCGACGTTTCTGCCCTTTAAAAGATAACCGATTTCTTCGAAATCTTCATACCGGGCAAAAAACCGCTTGTCTGTTTTTAAAACGATCAAAAGATCGAGGTCGCTTCTGCGGGTGTGTGTACCCCGCGCACCGGATCCGAACACAATCACTTTTTCCACGTTGTTCTTTTTGAAAATTGGCTTTAAGCGTCGGCTGATTTCTTCAATATTCATTTTTTCCATGGTCGCCGCATCCCTGTTACCTCCCACTCGGTGGGCTTGGTTTCCCGGAAAAACCGGCGGCAAGGTAATCAGCGGCAACCGCAAACACCGCTTTACATGGGGTGCCAGCAAATATTCTGTTGGCAAAATATTGTTGACACTATCCAGGACGGGTGTTAGCTATTGCCTCGCCTCATAAAAATTGACTGAGATCACCACCAAACCACAGGCGACTTGCAGGGATAACCGAAATGACTTCAATTCGCCGGCTCGCTTGGGCAATTGTCGAGGGAGACACCAAGGAGGCTGTTGAGATTACAGAGTGCTGCTTGCAGGAAGGACTCTCGCCTGCCGAAATCATTTCGCTTGGAATCCTGAAGGGATTGGACACTGTAGGTCAAAAATGGAAGACCTACGAATACTTTATCCCGAATGTGCTTGTTTCCGCCATTGCAACCA
Organism: Desulfobacteraceae bacterium; assembly: GCA_003599475.1. The sequence goes on along the minus strand of QZKK01000157.1, from coordinate 31,579 downwards.
AAGTTTGTCTAAGCGCCCTGAATTCGGCATTAAAAACATCCGTCCGGAAGCCCATAGGAAAAGCCGTGGCCGGTACGGTCCAAGGGGATGTACACGACATTGGGAAGAACATCGTTTTGATGTTTATGGAAGCCTCGGGGTTTGATGTGATCGATCTCGGAATCGATGTGGCACCCGGACATTTTGTCAAAGTGGTCAAGCGTGAAAAACCCGATATTCTCATTCTCTCCTGTCTGTATACGCTTACGATGCATTCGGTCGAAGATACGATCATCGCTCTGCAAAAGGCCGGGCTCAAAGGAAAGGTAAAAACCCTGATCGGTGGGGCTCCCATCACCCAGAAGTTCGCCGACAGCATCGGAGCCGACGGGTTTGGCATCGATGCTGTCGATGGAGTAAAGAAGGCGGCTGAATTGCTGAATCTACAAGGAACATCTGAGGGGAAGCATGCGAAGGGAAGGTCCTTCCGAAATTTTGGCAAAAAATCTCTTCTCAAGAATCCTTGATTCATATCGGGAATTGATTCAATTCGAAGCCCATCTTTTCCCGATCGAAGATGAGGAAGGGATTCGTTCTATCGAAGGACACTACCACCCCTTCTGCTATACCATCCGAACCAGCAGCCAAGGCAGAATGAGCTGTTTGAAAGATATCAACCGGGCCATTCAAATATCGATGAAGACAGGAGAGCCGTACATCTTTCAATGCCATGCCGGTGTTATCGGGTTTACCGCCACTCTAAGGGATAGTAAGAATAATGCGGCTGCATTTGTCTGCGGCCCGATTCTGCTTCGCCAACCGGACGCTTATGCTGAGCAGCACATCCTGTCCAGGATCAAAGACCTTTCACCGGACAAAGCCGCCCTTCGGAAATTCCTTAAGAACATCCCTGTTTGTTCAGAACGAAGGGTCCAGGCCGCGGCGGATCTCCTATTTCTGATTTCCAGTTATTTCTCTAAAATTGACATTCTGACCCGACACCAGCAGCTTGAGATCTCGCGCCAGCAATCGCTCCTTGCAGAAGAGATTTTTCTGTCAAAGGCTTTGCAGACGGACGGCAACAAACCTATTGCCTCGCCCACGAATCGAAGGGGGAATTTCTATCAAGAAAATGAGCTGATCAATATGATCAAAATCGGTAACCGGAAGAAGGCCAAGGCTCTCCTGGATGAAATATTGGGATCCTCCCTCTTCCGCAGCCATGAGCACATCGGTATCTTGAAGGCTAGAGCTCTGGAGATCGTTTTTGTCATCACCAGGGCTGCAGTGGAGGCGGGAGCAAACCTGGAGGAGATCTTTGGGTTCAAATATCAATGTGTGCAGAACCTGTCAAAGGATGACAGCCAAGAGAGTCTTTATTATTTTTTGATGAAAGCCTTCGATCAGCTCTTCGAATGTATCTACCAGAACCGGAATATTCGTCATACCACAGTCTTTATGAAAGCCAAGGAGTATATCTGGAAAAATTATAATCAAGAAATCTCGTTGAAAGATCTGGCCGATGCGGTGGGCATGAATCCTTATTATCTGAGCCACCTGTTCACTAAAGAAATGGGGATCTCCTTTCGAGAATACCTCGCCTCCGTCCGAATATCCATTGCAAAAAGTCTTCTACAGCAGACAAACATGAGCATGATGGATATTTGTTTGGAAGTGGGGTACCAGGATCCGAGTCATTTTGCCAAGATCTTCAAGAAAAATGAAGGCGTTCAGCCATCCGGATACCGGAAAAGGGGATGCCCTAAATAGGAAAAATCTCCCGGGGAGAAATCCCGTATTGTATCTTCTGCTGAAGCTCCATCAAGCTCTTACAGCGCCATTCACACATATCCGTGCCCATATTTTGATTCCATAGATCAGTTTTTCGCAAATTAGCCATATTCTTCGCAAGATCGCCACAGACACAAATTGGAATATAAAAGATAAAGACGCGAAAGGAGGGAGAAATCGGTAATCTTATCAATTGATTCCACGAAGGGAGGCTCACGCTTGCGAGCTCCGGGATTCGAAGAAGGTCAAGGGCCTTTTGAGCCGGAGTGCCCCAGAGGTGCCATCGGAGGATTTGGCAGTGGACTGGACGAACATCAACGAGGGAGAAAGTTCATTGTAGCGGAGTGTGTTTGGGCGAAATAATTTAAAAGACGGAGGAAATCATGATGCCTTCCAGCAAAATTACACTGGTGATTGTCGCGGTGGTTTTTACAGTCGTGTGTGCAACCGCTGCCCAGGCAGACGATCGGAAAAGCATTACTTTAGGTGTTCAACAAGTTACCAAACATCTCGATCCAATGGGGTTCAATGGCAACGTAAACGAGCGGGTATCGGACGATTTTCTCGAAACACTGATTCGATATAACACCGCCACTGGCGGATTCGAACCATGCCTCGCTACCGAATGGCGCAAGATTGATGATGTGACGGTGGAGCTCAAGATACGCAAGAACGTGAAATGCCATAACGGCGAAGATTTCGATGCTTCTGACATCGAGTACATGTTCGGCCCCGCTCGATTGATGGGCAAAGATGCACCCGGCCACGGGGTCGGCTCTATCTTTTGGTCCACGCTTAAGGAGGTTAAGGCCATCGACAGCCATACCGTGCGTTTTGTGACGACGGTGCCGGACCCCGTGATCTTGAATCGGCTTTCCGGTTTTACCGGGCAAGTGCCCTGCGCCGACGCCTTCAAGCAAGCGAAAAGCTGGGAGCAGTGGGGGCTTTCGGTTGTGGGCACCGGCCCTTACAAGGTTGTCGAAAGCAAGCCCCTCGAAGTGCAGCGCTTCGAAGCTTTTGACGGCTACTGGGGGCAGAAAGCCCCTCTGAAAACTCTGACCTTCAAAGTCGTTCCTGAAATATCGGGCCGTATCGCCGGCCTTCTGGCAGGTGACTACGATATAATCACTGAGATTAATCCTGATCAGTTCAAAACTGTCGAAAAAGACAAAAACTGTGAAATCGTCGGTGGTCCGATACCCAACAACCGGATCATCGTATACGATGAGAACAACAAAGTTTTGGCCGACTCTCGTATTCGACGGGCTTTATCATTGGCTATCGACCGCCAACTTATCGTGGACTCACTGTTCGCTGGCAAGACGGCGGTCCCACAAGGGATGCAGCATCCCTCCTTCGGAAACATGTACGCCAGGAGCTTCGAACCGATCGGATACAACCCCGAGCTTGCCAAGAAGCTTTTGAAAGAAGCAGGGTACAAAGGCGAGCAGATCACCTACCGCTACCAGACCGGGTATTACGCTATGGAAGCCGAAACCGCTCAGGTGCTACAGCAAATGTGGAAAGCAGTCGGCCTCAACGTGACACTCGTCCTCAAGGAAAACTGGGATCAGATTTACGATGCCTCGGATGGCACTCGGGGGATCTTCAACTGGTCGTCTACCGTCTACTACGGGGATCCCTTGGGTCAGATATACCGTATCTGGGGGCCGGAGGGACCGAAGCAGAACACATTGAAAACCTACGTTTCACCCGAGATGAACGAGGCCGCCAAGGGGATTTTCTCCACCGATAAAGAAGCTCGAATGAAATCCTTCCTGGCTATGCTGGAAGTCTACGAGCGGACCGACCCTCCGGGCACATACCTGCATTACCTGCCGATGTTCTACGGCAAACGCAAAAATGTGATCTGGAAGGATTCGGGAAACAACTTTATGGACTTTCGAGCCGGCGCCATTTCGGTAAAGTGAATTGCCGGGCGGCGTGACATCCTTTTCAGGAGCCACGCCGCCTGTGACAAAAATTTGGTTACTCATCGAAATTTTCTTAACGTCACATACCGAGCGGAAAATCGTGGAACCACTTTTAGATATACACAACCTCACGATTACCTTCAGCGCTAAGTATCAATCGCTGCGAATCGTGCATGGTGTGGATTTTTGCGTCCACGATCGCGAAATCGTCGGTCTTGTCGGCGAAAGCGGCTCCGGGAAAAGCTTGACCTGTCTGTCAGTAATCGGACTGCTTCACCGCAATCTGAGGGCCGAGGGTTCAATTCGCTATAGAGGCAAGGAAGTTCTAAACATAAGCGAGGAGGAGTGCACCGGTATCCGGGGGCGGGAGATCGGCATGATTTTCCAGGATCCAATGTCGGCGCTCAATCCAGTGCGCACTGTGGGATACCAAATCATCGAGGCGCTCAAGCTCAACGAAAACCGACCCGCAGACCACTCAACACTGCAAAAGCGTGCAGCCAGGCTTTTACAGCAGGTGGGCATCCCGGATCCGGCGATTCGTCTCAAGGACTACCCGCACGAACTGTCCGGTGGTTTGAATCAGCGTGTCGTGATCGCCATGATGCTGGCGAATGACCCTCGCCTGCTGATTGCCGATGAACCTACTACTGCCCTCGATGTAACCGTGCAGGCTCAGATCCTAAGGCTGCTTGTCGACCTGCGTCAAGAGCGTGGCATGTCTGTGGTTATCATCACTCACGACCTGGGGGTAGTCGCAGAGACCTGTGACAGAGTCTTCGTTATGTACTGCGGCCGGATCGTGGAGAGCGGTCCGGTGCGAGAGGTCTTTTCGTTTCCGCGGCATCCTTACACCTGTGGGCTTCTCACTGCGCTGCCACGGATTGACCGAATGCCTGAAGACCTGATCCCGATTCAAGGCCAAGTTCCGACGCCGTACGAACTTCCACCCGGCTGCGCATTTGCACCCCGTTGTTCAAGGGTAACAGAAGCCTGTTTGCGAATCGTACCTTCACTGTCAGGAGATAACCGGCAAGTGGCCTGTATCAATTCGCTGAATATGGCGAGGTGAAGAAAGGGAGTGATGCCTGCCTTTGTTGAGGTCGAACATCTTTCATTTCGTTTCGATCTGGGCCGCCTGACTCCCTTCGGCCAACGAAAGTTTCTCCATGCTGTCAATGACTTGACCTTCCACATCAAAGCGGGTGAGACTTTGGGGCTGGTCGGGGAAAGCGGTTGCGGCAAATCCACAATGGCCAAGGTGCTGATCGGCATCTACAAGCCTTCAAGCGGAAAGATAAGATTCAATGGGAAAGATCCGGCCACTCTTGGCCCAAAGGGATGGCGCGAACTTCGCAAAAAAGTCCAGTACGTGTTCCAGGATCCGCTCGGCAGTCTCGACCCCCGAATGCCCGCGCTCAAACAAGTGGTCGAGCCTCTGATAATTCACCGGATCGGGAAGCCCGGGGAACGGCGGGAAAAGGCGATCAACTTGCTTGAGCAGATTGGTTTCCAAGCTATCCAGCATGATAGGTATCCCCACCAACTTTCAGGGGGGCAGCGGCAGCGGATCGTTCTGGCTCGGGCCCTGATCCTGAACCCGAAGCTGCTGATCTGTGACGAACCTGTTTCATCCCTGGATGTCTCTATTCAGGCCCAGGTGATCAATCTGCTGCGGCAGGTGCAGAAAGAATTCGGACTCACGATGTTGTTTATCAGCCATGATCTAAGTGTTGTGCGGAATCTGTGTCAACGTGTTGCCGTGATGTATCTGGGGCGGATTGTGGAATTGGCCGAATGCATGGAGTTGTTCCCCAGGCCGAGGCATCCTTATACAAAAGCCCTGATATCGGCTGTCCCCATTCCTGATCCTAACCTGATTCGGCCGCGGCAATATCTCGAAGGGGAGCCGCCAAGCCTGCTCCATCCACCTCCGGGTTGCTCCTTCCATCCTCGGTGCCCTTTTGTAGAATCCCGATGCGCAAAACATATGCCGGAGCTTAAAACGGTCAACGATGGCATCCAGGTGGCGTGTCATCTGGTTGACGGGTAACTTGAGTCATGAAAATTCTATTCATTTTGAGAAAGTTGTTTCGGGCATTTCTTACGATTCTGGTTCTGGTCACGTTTGTCTTTGTTGTTCTAAGACTTTCGGGAGACCCGGCGGTGAGCATGTTGGGGACAGACGTTTCCAATGATGCCTACGAATTGTTCCGAAAACGATGGGGACTCGATTTACCGATCTGGAGGCAATACCTCATCTATCTTGCAAACATCACAAAGGGTGATTTCGGACCTTCGCTGATGTCCGGTGGCCAGGATGCGCTCAGCGTTATTCTTGATCGCTTGCCAAAGACTCTCTGGCTCATGGGCTTGACTTCCCTGTTCACCTTCCTGATCGGCATTCCGCTTGGTGTTTATGCCTCGCTGCGGCACAATAGCGGAATCGACCGGATGATAATGACGGTGTCGGTAGCTAGCTTCAGCGTACCCAACTTCGTCATCGGTGTGTTGCTCATCATGCTTTTCGCTGTTTTCTGGAAAATACTGCCGGCAGGGGGTAGCGAGAGCCCGGCTCACTATATCCTTCCTGTGTTGACCATGGCAACGGGCGATGCGGCGATTTTCGCGAGGTTCACCCGGTCGGCCATGGTCGAAACGCTTGGAGCGGAATACATGCGAACGGCTCAGGCAAAGGGACTGCGATGGGCCCTCGCCGTCAGGCGGCATGCATTTCCAAACGCCCTGATTCCCATTGTCACCGTTTCCGGGTGGTATTTGGGACGCAATATCGCCGCCGCCACAATCACGGAAAACGTCTTCGCATGGCCAGGCCTTGGCCGGCTGCTGGTGACTTCGGTGGAAAACCGGGACATGGCGGTCGTTCAGGCGATTGTCATGCTCATTGGTTTCACTCTTGTAACGGCTAATCTGCTTGTGGATTTGTCATATGGGTGGCTGGATCCCCGGATTCGCACCAGGAATGACAAAAAATAGGAAGAATCAACCTTGGCTACTATGGCTTCAAATGGATCGTTGAAACGATTGCGCCGGCGACTGCCGCCAACCAGTATCTGTGTTGCAGCGGTATGGGCGTTCCTGATGTATTTCACCGCCTTCGGCGCTGATTTCATAGCGCCTTACGACTACGAATCCATAGACCTCCGAGCCCGGCTGGCACCTCCGATCTGGATGTCGGAATCACACCCTGGCCATTGGCTGGGGACAGACAATCTGGGCCGAGATATTCTGAGCAGGCTGATCTTTTCCATTCGCATGAGCCTATTGATCGCTGCCTTGGGAACGATGATGAGCGCTGTCCTCGGGTCAGTGATCGGCTTCATGGCTGCCCACCATAGGGGATGGGTCGGCGAAGTCATCCTGTTAATGATCGATTTCCAATCGGCACTGCCATTTCTGATCCTGGCCTTGGCGGTTTTGGCTTTTTTTGACAATAACATGGCTTTATTTATTGTTGTCATGGGGATTTATGGATGGGAACGGTACGCCCGTCTTGCGAGAAGCCTAGCTTTGTCGGCTACAGCCCAGGGATACGCCGTCGCAATGACCACGCTGGGTGCGACGACCTGGCGCATTTATCTGCGGCATATTTTGCCTAATGTAGCCAGCACTCTAATCGTCAACATGACGGTTAATTTCCCGGAGATCATCATGGTCGAGACCTCGCTGAGTTTTCTGGGGCTCGGCGTGCAGCCGCCCAATACCAGCCTCGGCAGCATGGTAGGTTTCGGACGACAATATCTGTTTACCGCATGGTGGATCGCCGCCTTTCCCGCATTCGTCATTTTTGTGTCGACACTTGCTTTCAGCCTGCTTGGCGACTGGGTGCGAGACAAGCTCGATCCGATCCTGCGAGATTCTTGAGGCAAGGCTTCATGATCATCCACATTGAGAGTTAAGGACAACAGCCGATCGCTCGGCTGCAGAGGGTTTGATATTTAAATTCAGGAGGCAAAAATGCTTATTGCTCAGATTTCGGATTTGCATATTCGCAAGCCGGGGTCCGGAAAAACTGCGGGCGTGGACAATAACGAAGGCATGGCCGCGGCTATACGGGAGATTAACAGCTTTTCCTCTCCGGCTGCCGATGTGGTAATCATCACCGGTGATCTCGCAGACCGAGGCGAGCCCGTTGAGTACGAAACGCTTGCCGGTCTCCTTAAGCCCCTTCATGTTCCATGGTTTTTGCTGCCGGGCAATCATGACGAGCGTGATGCCCTTCGGCAAGGGTTCGGAAGATTACCGTACATGCCTCGAAACGAGACGTTTTGCCAGTACGTGGTGGAGGACTTTCCTCTCCGGATCATCGCCCTTGACACCACCGTGGCCGACCATCATCACGGGGGCTTATGCCCGGTCAGGTTAACCTGGCTGGAAGAGCGGCTGGCGGAGGCACCCGGGAAACCGACGATGATTTTCATGCACCATCCGCCAATAAGAGTCGGTATCGATTGGATGGACAGTTTAGGACTCCTGTCAGGCGCGGTGGACCTGGCCCAAATCATCCGCCAACACCCACAGGTATTGGGTATTCATTGCGGCCATATCCACCGTACGGTCCAAGCCAGCTTGGGCGGTGTACCCGTAGGCGTAGCGCCCAGTACTTGTTATGCCGTCATGCTGGACCTTTTACCGGAGGGTAAGGTGATGATTGCCTCCGAACCGCCGGGCATGCATCTCCATTACTGGGACGGAGCCCACGTCGTGACCCACTGCGCCCCTATCGGACGCGCTGACGAAACCCTGGATTTGATTCCTCTGATGCCCAACTGGAAGCTTCGGCTGGAACTCATGCGCCAAGGTAAAGGGATTCCGAAGAGCCTAGGATCGTGTGAGACAATTCGTTAACAGATAGACGAAACAATGGGTTTTGTTTCCAGGGTGAAATCTACGCCCAGATGCAACACCCGTTCATATAAACCCAAACCAGACTTCAAGGAGGCTCATGCATGTCAAAGTCAACGCTGGAGATGATCTGCGAATATGTGGAACAAGGTTGCGTTCAAGAGGCCCGGGCGGCAACGGAGAAAGCGCTGTCGGAGCGGATAGATCCAGTTGACATACTGAACAAGGGGCTGATTGAAGGGCTGGATATAATCGGAGAAAGATTCGGAAGGCAAGAAGCCTTCGTACCGGAGCTCATCACGGCGGCTATGGCCATGAAGGAATCTTTGGATCTATTGCGCCCTTTTTTCGAGGGGTCCGAAATCCCGAACAAAGGAACCTTGGTCATCGGAACAGTCGAGGGAGACGTTCATGATGTGGGAAAGAACATTGTCGCCATGATGTTCCAGGGGTGCGGCATCAAAGTCATCGATTTGGGAGTGGACGTTCCTGCCGCTAATTTTGTGGAGGCGGTGAAAGAAAACAATGCGGATATACTAGCCCTTTCCGCACTTTATACGCCAACGAGGCTCGCTATGAAAGAAACGCTCGAGGCAGTGTCGGATGCCGGCATACGAGATAAGGTCAAAATTATGATCGGAGGCGCCCCCATCGATCAGGCTTTCTGTGATCTGATCAAAGCCGATGGCTACGCGCCGGATGCGGCGAAGGCCGTTCAGCTGGGCAAGGCATGGCTGCAAAAGCCATCGGCATGGGCCGGAGAACAAAAGGGCTGATTGGGAGGGATCACAATGAAGAACGACCAGCTTTACATAGACAGAAGATATCGAATCAACGATTGTAGGGCTAAAAATGAGACGATGACGTGCCGGGAGCGCTGCCTGAAGGCGATCAAATTCGAGGAGGGAGATCGGGTGCCCATCGATAGCTGGATGGTCCTCGAGATCAAGAAGAAGTGCATGGACTATTGGGGACTCGAGAGCGAAGCAGAGCTCCTGGAGTTTTTGGGCGTCGACATCAGGGACAACTACGGTCCAAGCTATATCGGGCAGGAATTAAAGAAACACGAGGATGGAACCGTAGAAGACCTCTGGGGGGTCAAAAGAAAAGTCGTCACATATGGAAAAGGAACGCGCTATGAGGGGACTTTCAAGGAAGTTGCCGTATCTCCACTCGAGCATATGACCACACTGGAAGAGATAGAGGCCTATCCAAGATGGCCGTCTGCCGAGTGGTGGAACTATTCAACTGTAAAAGCGGACTGTTCGAAATATCACCCGCATTATCTGGTTTTAAACAAAGGTGACCGCCTGGATCGAACCGCCCAGCTCAAACCCATGATGTATTTGAGGGGTATCCAGCAGACTTTCATCGATTTGGCGCAGAACCCGAAGATCGTCGGTTGCATCTGCGACCATATCGTAAGCTATTTCGTTTCTTACAATCCAAAGGTTTTCGAAGCGGCTGAGGGTGAAATTGACATGTTCATGATGGGAGATGATATGGGCGGGCAGAGCGGCCTTCTTCTCAGCCCGGCGATGTGGCGGCGGTATTTCCGCGACGGCTTCAAAAAATACATCGATATCGCCCATGATTACGGCATACCGGTGATGTACCATACCTGCGGTGATGTTTATCAACTCATCCCCGATTTCATCGAATGCGGGCTGGACTGTCTCCAATCGTTGCAGCCTCAGGCCACCAATATGGACATCAGGAGATTGAAACAGGAGTTTGGAAAATACCTCTCGCTCCAGGGCGGCATGGATATTCAGCAGGTACTGCCGTTGGGCACCCCGGATGATGTCAGAAAGATGGTCGAATACGCCATGAACAATGCCAAGAAGGGCGGGGGGTATATCATCTGTACCGCCCATAACATCCAAACGGACACGCCCATTGAAAACGTTGTAGCCCTGTTTGAAGCTTATCATGAGTTCGGAAAGTATTGAAAGCTGCCGGCGCGCGCAGCACGTGAGCTTTCAGGCATGACGTTGCATTAAATATTTTCCGGAGTTTATATGGAAATTATCGGCGAAAAGATAAACACTACGAGGAAAACGGTGGAAAGGGCGGTAAGGGAGAAGGACAAAGCCTTTATTCAGGACCTTGCCGGAAGACAAGCCGATTCCGGAGCAACTTATCTGGACGTAAATTCGGGTACGGCTCTCTACCCGGAAGAAGAGGCTGAAGACCTGGCCTGGCTGGTGCAGGTCATTCAGGAGGCGGTTGAACTCCCGCTGTGTATCGACTCCGCTCATCCGTCGGCGATCGAAAAAGCGCTCTGCATTCACAGGGGAAGGGCAATGATCAATTCCATAAACGGGGACCCGAAAACGATGGATGCCCTTTTCCCCCTGATAAAAAAATACCAGTGCAAAGTCGTCGCGATGACCTCGAGCAGAGAAGCCGGGATCCCTTCGGGCAGCATGGAAAGATTAAAAATTGCACAAGCAATAGCCGGAGAAGCCGAAAAATACGGAGTGCCTTTGGAAGACGTCTACTTTGACCCACTGGTACTTTCAATTTCCACCGACCACCGGAACGGACTTCTTTTCCTTGAGACCTTGAAAGAAATCCGTAAGGAAATACCAAAGGCCAGGACGATTTCAGGTTTAAGCAATATATCTTACGGCCTTCCGAAACGCAGGTTGATCAATCAGACTTTCCTCGTGATGTGCCTCTACTGCGGAATGGACGCAGCAATTCTCGACCCGACGGACAAAGAGACGATGGCATTGATTCAAGCCGGTGCCGTCTTAATCGGAAAGGATGCTTTTTGCAGTGGATATTTACGTGCCTTTCGATCTGGAATACTGGACTTCTAACCGGCCGCGGCTGTTTGCACAATTCGCCGCCTCTGGCGCCCGGGTCGTTTTGAAATGAAGGTCCTTTTCCAGCCAATGCATCGCTCTGTCGATGTTCAGAGGGGTGTTCAAGTCTTGAAAGCCGCCCAGAAGGCTGGAATCGTTCTCTATGCCCCCTGTGGAGGGATCGGTCGCTGCGGCAAATGCAAAGTGATCGTAGGTCGGGGAGTCGCTGCTGTAACGCCACGCGAACGGGAATTCTTGAATCCTTCCGAAATCAGAGACAAAGTCAGGTTGGCCTGCCAAACCACGATCCTGGCTTCGACCTCGGTTTCCATCATCTCTTTGCCGGAGGAGAGGGACCAGATTTTGGAGGACGGGATCAGTCCTCCGGTCAGGCTCGTGCCCGCAGTCAAAAAGTATTTTCTCTGCATGACACCTGAAAATTTCAGACGACAGCGATCGGCCGCTGAAATTCTTGAGGATTTGATTGCTCGCCAACATCTTCGGCAGCCTTCGATTCCTTTTCAAATACTGAAAACATTTCCGCTGCACGTTTCGAGGAGCCAGCGAGGCGTTACCGTTACCCTGAGCGGGGACGAGGTCATCGGCTTTGAGCCGGGCGATACGACCGGCGAACTTTACGGCCTTGCCGTCGACGTCGGGACCACGACCGTTGTGGGGTATCTTTTCGATCTTAACGAAGGCGGGGTTACAGCGGTAAGCTCTTCGCACAATGATCAGGCCATACATGGTGCAGACGTGATATCCCGTATCAATCATGCCTTGGATACGGAGGAAGGCTTGACCCGCCTTCATCAGGCGATACTCTGTACCATCAACCGCATCATCGACGACCTGTGTGCCCATAGCGGCATTGCAAGCGAATATATCTATTGCCTTGTAATGGTGGGCAACACCGCCATGAACCATTTTTTCTGGGGAATTTCCCCCCATTTTCTTTCACGCTCTCCCTTTAACCCCCTCATAAAAGAAAGCCTGAAGGTCTCGTCTCGGAATTTTGGTCTGAAGATGAACCCCTCGGGTGCCATCATCTCTCTTCCTCTCATTTCGGGGTTCATCGGTTCCGATACAGTCGGTGTGGTGCTATCAACGGGCCTGCACAGGAGCCGAGTGCCCAAAATGGCACTGGATATCGGCACGAACGGAGAGATCGTACTCACGGACGGGAAATCGATGATCGCCTGTTCCTGTGCAGCAGGGCCTGCATTTGAAGGGGCACACATCCAGTGCGGGATGCGAGGGTGTAGTGGAGCGATTGATCTTGTCGCCTTCGTCGGTGACAAGATCGACTGTCATGTGATCGATGAAGTCGCCCCAAAGGGAATCTGCGGTTCAGGATTGGTGGACACCATCGCGGAAATGCTGCGGGAAGGGATTATCGACCGCGACGGCAGGCTCTTGAGCCCGGAAGAAATCCCGAATCCAGCTTACGCATCGATGATACGATACGGAAGTTTCAGAGAATTCGTGTTGAGCAGCCGGGCGGAAGGCCCTGCAGGAAGCGAAAGAAACGAAATCGTAGTCACTCAGAAAGATATCAGGGAATTTCAACTGGCTAAGGGCGCTATGATGGCGGGCATCCGAATATTGATGAAGAGCCTGGATCTTTCGGAGGAAGATATCCGGGAGGTCTACTTGGCGGGTGCGTTCGGCAATTACCTGCAGACCCGGAGCGCCATTGCGGTCGGCCTTTTGCCGCCGTTTCCAAATGCAAGGATTACCCAAATTGGAAACGCAGCAGCAGGCGGGGCGAAGATGGCACTGCTCTCTTCAGTTTCCCTCGATGAGGCTAAAAGGATTGCCCGGCGGATCCAATATATAGAGCTAGCCAAGGCGGAAGAGTTTCAAGACGAATTTATCCAGGGAATGATTTTGCCGCGATGAAGTAGGGTTGGCTTTCGGCGGAGCGAATTTCCGGTTCAAAAGGCGGGCGGTATGGAAGCATTTTCATCTGGAAATCAATCAGCAACGATTACTGTACGTTTTGCAACGAAAGAATTTTCGGCTTCACCTGAACAGGTGGTGCGCTATGCAGCGGGAGTCGGTTACAAGATGGATTTGATGACAAGCAAGGCGGTGTCGGCAGCCATCCACCGGGCAAAGGATCTTATCGCTCCAGCCGTTGCCTACGCAGTTCATCCGGTGAGAAGCTTGAGCGAAAAGGGTGAAATGATGCTCCAAAATGGGTTCTCGCTGCTCGTACCCCCCTCTGAGCAAGACCCGCAATCAAGATTTATGTTTGCAGCTGTTTGCACCCTCGGTCCGGCTCTGGAAACAGCCTGCCGTAAGCTCACCGAACAAAGAGCGTTTTTTTCCTCCCTGCTTCTGGATGCAACCGGTGTTGCGCTGCTTGAAACATTGGGCCAGCGAGTTTACGCACTGTCGTGCAAACTGGCTTACAAAGAACATGTCTCTTGTGGTCGTCAATTTGCTCCAGGGTACGGGAAAATGCCCCTATCTTGTCAGGATATGCTCTTTCAATTGGTGGACGGCAATGCCGTCGGAGTACGGCTGAACCAAAGCTTGATCATGAGGCCGAGCAAATCGATTTCATTTTTTACCCGGTGGACCTCGCAATCCGCTCTTCGGACGGATGGGTATAAATGTTCAGCCTGCGATCTGAGCACTTGCCGGTTCAGGAAAAACACCTTATCTTCCTTCAGTCCCCCCCCGTTTTGAGGGGCCGTCCATGAATGGAACAGTTTGAATTCATTCCGAAGCTTACCTCTTGAATATCGTTTCGATTTATGGGATAGATTTATCGGTCGATCCAACCTCTGCCCCCGTAGCTCAGTGGATAGAGCAATGGATTCCTAATCCATGTGCCGCAGGTCCGATTCCTGCCGGGGGCACCAATCAAAACCAAGTGGTTAATTCCTGCATTGTGCCTTTTCCGTTTCCCGTTCCACCACCGGCTGATGGGCTCTTACCGGCCACAGATAGAACTCGGAAAGCGGCATGTAGCCGACGCCGACGGCCCCGTCCTGAAGATAAAGCACCCATGCGTAGCGCACGTCGTACCGGCTGATGGTTGCAGACCAGTAAGACTCCCGGACATCGGCAAACGGATGACCTGCGGGGAGACTCGGATTGACGGTTTCATGGCTGACCAGGCTGAAAAGCTCACGGCGATTCGGAAGCTTCCAGTCGCCGAAACCATGAAGCTTTTTGCAGTTGAGGTCGCAAACGAACGTCAGAGCCTCCTTCCAGGTCATGGGAAGATCGCCGAGCGAAGCATTGCGTGTCCATACCAGGCCGGTATGGGTGTCCGCCACAAGTTCGCCCTGCTCGATAAAACGTATCATTGGCGCTTTTTCCCGCCTCTAAACCGAATTTACAAACCTTCCCGTGCAAAGCACCCGGTCCAAGACTTCAGGAACTGGTGCATCCGTTCAATCTGCAGGACATCCCGGGGAAGATCTCAAACCATCCGTTATTTTCTATCATGCACCCGGTTGACTTGCAAAAGCTCTCTTGGTTCAGTGGAAATCGAGACCCGAGGGTTAAAGGGAAACAATCGCGAATGCATTGTCTCGGCCGAAATGGGTTGATCGAAAAATCGTAACAAAATATGATCGGACAAGCGAAGTCTCAAGAAAGGGAAAGCCGGGGCACTCATGTTCGAATCTTTTCAGTATCGCGATTTCCGATGGCTCTGGATGGGTTCTTTTTTAAACTTCATGGCAATCGGCATGCAGATGATGGCAAGAGGCTGGCTTGTGCTCCGGCTGACGGATGACTCCCCCCTGGCGCTATCCTATGTCATGATCGCGCTTTCCCTGCCGATGACCTTTATATCGCTGCTGGGCGGTGCGCTGGCGGACCGGATTTCCAAGAAACGTCTGCTCATGGGGGTCCAGGCCGGCAATGCGGTCATGACCGGTCTTCTTGCCGTTCTGGATTTTACGGGAAACATCCGATTCTGGCATCTGATCGCAATCGGGCTCGTAAACGGATCCTTGATGGCGATCAACATGCCCAGCCGGCAGGCCCTTATCTCCGACATCGTGCCCCAGGAAAAGCTGATGAACGCCATCTCTCTCAACAATTCTGGGACAAATCTCACCCGCACCATCGGCCCCGCCCTGGCGGGTGTTCTCATCGTCTTTATCGATACTTCCGGGGTTTTTTTCCTGATCTCGGCCCTCTACATCTTTTCGCTCCTTTCGGTATGGATGATACGGATCGAAAAAAAATCGGCGGGCAACGCCAAAGGCATCGCACAGGATATCGGTGAAGGACTCAAATACGCCGTCGATGATTCGACGCTTCGGGGACTTATCATCACCTTGTTTATTCCCGTATTTTTCGGTTTCTCGCTCATCGTACTGCTTCCGGCCTGGGGCCGCGAGGCGTTGCAGGTGCAAGCCGATGCCCTCGGGATGCTGTTGATGGTGATGGGAGGCGGATCTTTGCTCGGCAGCCTGATTCTGGCAGGTCTGCAAAACCTGATCCGGCGGGGGATGTGGCTTCTCGTAAACGGCTTCCTCTGGGGCGGCGCGATGATTTTCTTCTCTCAGGCCGCCTCTTATGCAACAGCCCTCCCCTTCCTTTTTATCGTCGGTTTTTTGAGCGCGGTCTTTATGTCCCTCAACATGACCCTCATGCAGGAATATTCGGCCGATGTCATGCGCGGGCGGATCATGAGTATTGCGATGATGAGCTTCGGAGCGATGCCGTTGAGCTCGCTTCCCTTCGGCGCCCTTGCCGAGTGGATCGGTACGCCGAACGCGCTCTGCATCAGCGGGATCATGCTCGCCGTCCTGACGCTGGTCTTTGCGTTCTTGAATCCCCGATTTCTAAAAATCAACTGATCGAAAAACCGGCTGAAGGCTCAACCGCTGAGGGCTGAACCAATGATTGCAGGAACAGCGAAAAAATCGCTCGTTCCATCGGATGCATGGCATGCGTCTTGCTTAATCGCCTGGATGGAACGGGTGAAAACCAGGTTCTCCGTGGTGTACGGGCGCTGTGCGATTGGAGGAGCCTTTTGCATACGGAAGCATGAAGGAAGCCGACAAGCGGGCGGAGCTGCATCTGATGAACGGGATTCCGGTTCGGGTGGTGGCTCCTTAACGGGAATCGGTTTTCTCCTTCTCCTCCCGCAGCCTGTACCACCTTTCCAGGCGATCCTTGACCGCTTTTTCATAGCCCCGGTCGGAGGGGAAGTAAAATCGCTGATCTTTCAACCGTTCCGGAAGATAGGTCTGATGCACATAGGCATCCTTGTAATCATGGGCATAACGATAGCCCCGGCCGTAGCCGAGCTCCTTCATCAGTCTTGTCGGCGCATTGCGGATATGCATCGGCACCGGGAGGCTGCCGGAATCCTTCACGGCCTGATCGATCGCCTGAAAGGCCGCATAGACGCGGTTGCTCTTCGGTGCCGTCGCAAGGTAGACCGCCGCCTGCGCAAGGGCAAGCTCCCCTTCCGGATGCCCTAGAAACCGAAAAGCCTCCATGGCATCCAGGGAGATGCCGAGGGCCTGCGGGTCCGCATTGCCCACATCCTCGGATGCGAAGCGCACCATGCGCCGTGCGATGTAGAACGGGTCCTCCCCCCCTTGCAGCATGCGTTCGAGCCAATAGAGCGCAGCATCCGGATCGCTTCCCCGAAGGCTTTTATGAAAGGCCGATATCAGGTTGTAGTGGGACTCTCCGGCCTTGTCGTGGAGCAGCACCTTTTCCTGAAGGATCTTTTCCACATCCGAAAGACCGATTTCAGATATCCCGGGATGGACCTTTTCATCTTTTCCGGGAACCGCCAGGGAGGCTGCAATCTCGAGGCTGTTTAAAGCGATGCGCGCGTCGCCTCCGGCAAGAGAAACGATATAGGAAAGCGCCTCATCGGTGAAGGCAGCCCCGATCCTGCCGAGGCCCCGCTCCGGATCCTGCAGCGCCCGGACCAGCAGTTTCCGGATGTCTTCGTTTGCCAGCGGCTCCAGGGTGATGACCCGGCAGCGGGAAAGCAGAGGCGGGATCACTTCGAAGGAAGGATTTTCCGTGGTGGCGCCGAGCAGCGTGATCAGGCCGCTTTCGACATGATGCAGAAACGCATCCTGCTGAGCCTTGTTGAACCGATGGATTTCATCGACGAAGAGAAGGGTCCGTTTCCGGATCCGGCGCTGTTTTTCGGCTTCTTCGATCACCGTGCGGATCTGTTTGACGCCGGATAGGACTGCAGAAAAATGCACGAAGTAGGAACGGGTCTCCGCCGCGATGATTCCGGAAAGCGTCGTCTTGCCGCAGCCGGGAGGCCCCCAGAGGATCATTGAAAAAAGCTGATCCTTTTCCACCGCATTTCGAAGCATGGTTCCCTTTCCGGCGGCGCGATCCTGACCCAGAAAATCATCCAGGCTGCGGGGTCGCATCCGGTCGGCGAGCGGGCGGTAGACGTTTGACGCCTCCTGACCGATTTGATCAAAGACGTTCACGGTCTCCTTTTGGTTCATTCGGGCTGCTTCTTCGCGGGCGCTTCCGAATGTAGAGCCGTATGGGGGTCTGATCCAGCCCCGTCTTTTCCCGGATCTGATTGATGAGGTAGCGCCGGTAAGACGGATGAACGGCTTCCGGATAATTGGTCACACAGATGAAGGTGGGGGGCTTTTCGGTCACCTGCGCGGCATAGAAGATTTTCGTCTGCCGCCCTCTGAACATCGGGGGCGTATTCCTTTCGACGGCTTTCTGAACGATCTTGTTCAAAGGACCGGTTCCAATCCGAGTGCCGTACTGGGCGTAAACCGAATGGAGGAGATCGAAGACCTTTTGCACCCGGAGCCCTGTTTTCGCCGACAGGGTCAAAACGGGTGCAAAATGGAGAAACGGGGCGGAAGCTTTCAGGTCCCGGACGGTTTGGATCGCCGTCTTATCTCCGGAGGCGGCAAGGTCCCACTTGTTCAACAGCAGGATGCATCCGCAGCCGCGCTCGACGGCATAGCCTGCAATCGTCAGATCCTGATCGGTCAGCCCGTCGACCGCATCCATGACAAGAAGTGCGATGTCGCAGCGTTCCAGGCTCTTCAACGCGCGAATGACCGAAAATTTTTCGATCTTTTTTTCGACCCGCCCTTTCTTTCGGATCCCGGCCGTATCCACAAAGAGATACGATCTTCCGTTGCGCTCAAAGAGCGTGTCTACGGCGTCCCGGGTGGTGCCGGGCTCCCCGCTGACGACCAGACGCTGCTCGCCCAGGATGCGGTTGATCAGGGAAGACTTTCCCACATTGGGTCTTCCTACGACCGCAGCCCGGAGGATATCCGGGGAGGGAATCGGATCGGATTTCGGAAACCGGGCGATCATGTCATCCAGCAGATCCGGAACGCCGTATCCATGGGCGGCAGAAACCGGATAGATCGTCTCCAGGCCGAGCGAGTGGAACTCATACAGAAGATCTTCCTTGTCGGCCCCGTCTATTTTGTTGACCGCATAAAAAACCGGCTTGTTCCTGGCGCGAAGCAGATCGAGCAGCTCGGCGTCAAAGGGGGAGAGGCCCGCTTTCCCGTCCAGCACAAAAAGGATCAGATCCGCATCCGCCATCGCCTGCAGAAGCTGAAAGCGGACCTGATCGGACAGCGGATCTCCGGTATCGTCTGAGAATCCTCCGGTATCGACGACCGTAAACTCCACGCCGTCCCAACAGGCATCCCGGTAAATACGATCCCGGGTGACGCCGGGAAAATCGTCCACCAGTGCACTCTGCGCCCGCGTCAAACGGTTGAAGAGTGTAGATTTTCCCACGTTGGGTCGTCCGACGATTGCGACAATCGGCTTCATGACGAAACGCCATTCTTCAATTTGCTTTACTCCCCTCTCAACCCCGAACCGGATGGCTACTCCGGAAATTTGAGGGTCACGCTTTCGCGATCCTTTTTGGATTCTATCTTGATCTTCAATTCGATGCTGCTGTCCCGAATCCCCAGGGAAAGAGGCAATTTCCCCTTGTCGCCCTCGATATGCGTGATTTCTCGAACCGCTTCGAAGACTTTCCGGCCCACCTCCGGACCCGGAGAAGGAAGCCCGCGCTTCCGGTATTTCGCAGTCACCGTCACCTGGCCGTCCGGGTCCCGCGAAATGGTGATCTTTTCGGCATTGTCGTTGATCCCGTGGAGCGCTGCCAATGCAATCCACTTCAGTGCGGCCTCGTCCTTTTCGACATCTTTTCTTACCTCGGCCATCTCTTTGAGCGGATCCGTGGTTGCAAAACAGTCGCAGAGTTCTTGTACTTTGAGATGCAGATTCCGTTTTTCTTTCATTGTGCAACCTCCTGTAGAATTGGATGATACCGACCCGAAACTTGAATTATATTAAACACTGACGGTCCGTACGACAACAGCCGCTGCGATAAAAATCGGTAACTGTTTTAGAGGCGGGCGGGTTTTGAATGCTCGAATGCGGCTCGGCTCAATGTGATCCGCTGGATGACGGTAAACAGGCTCAGGGCACAATAGACGATAAGCCCGGACCAGAGTATGCTTTCGTATGCGACGGGGAAAACCGATAGGCTGAACGCCCATACGACCAGATAGAAGGTCCGCATCCCCCGCTCCATCAGCCCGCTGTCGCACCTTCCCCCGAGTCCCTGAACCCGGGCTTTGATGTAGCTGATCATAAAGGTGAACAGAAGGGAAAAAAAAACGATGCCGCTGGCCAGGAGTATCCGATCGCTGTTCCAGAAAAGCACCCAGAAGCCGAACAGGTATAAGAAATCGGATATCCGATCGACGCTCGAATCCAGAAAAGCCCCGTAAGCCGTATGCAGGCCTTGATTCTTTGCCACCATGCCGTCCATGGCATCCGCACATCCGGACAGCACGATGAATAGAAATCCAAAGAAGGGATGCATCAAGAAACCGAAAGGAACAAAAACCGCCAGGACAAGCCCCAATGCAGTTACCTGGTTGGGAGTCAGCAGTGCGTTTTTAGCCTTTGAAATATATGTCCGCTCTAGAATACGGTAAAAGTAATCTGCAAGAATGGTGTTCCGAAGCGCCATGCCACCGCCAAACAATCATCGATGATTCAACCGCTACAACCGCCCCTCGTTTCTTACGGGCGGGCTCCTCAACCTGATTCGATCCAATCGGGCTGCATGCCGTTTGAAGTAAATCCCGGAATGAATAAGTCTGCACATGGTATCCCATGGGGGCTCTGCTGTCAATTGACAACATCGACAAAAAACTGCCGGCGCCTGCGGACCTGGCAAAGGAGCCGGCTCGAAAAATAATATGGCTCGGATCTTTCCGCAGCGGAAGTTTTCCGCACTCGAACAAATAATATTTCTATGTTTCTAGAAATATAGTTGACAGAGGAAAAAAAATGTGTAGAATTCGATCATGGAACAGGAAAATGCTGCAAAAAGGCTTTCGGAACTGGGAAATACGACGCGGCTGTCGATATTTCGATATCTGGTCAAGGCCGGACACGAGGGGGCGCCGGTGGGCCAGATACAGAAGGCATTCGAAATTCCCGGCTCGACGTTGTCCCACCACCTGTCGCGGTTGATTTCAGCCGGGCTGGTGAAACAGAACCGCGACAGCCGAACTCTCTACTGTGTCGCTCAGTACGGTGCGTTGAACGAATTGATCGATTTCCTCAAATCCGAATGCTGTGCGGGCGTATGTGACGAGTCCTGATTTTTCTGGCGGGATTTTTTTTCGGGTTATATTTCCATATTCCTAAAAATACAAAACAATATACTCAAGGAGTCGGACATGGATCAATTCTCATCGATGAAAGCCGGGAAAACGGCCGAAGTGCAAGGCTGCTCGGGAGCTCAGACAACGGTTCAGATCTTTCCTCAGGTTCCGGTTTCCTCCCCCTCAAGCCGCCCGTGCTGCAGCTCGGCTTCAGACGCGGCCGATTCGAAAGGATGGAGGAATCGGAATGTGATGATTTTCGGCTCGATCGCATTGGGCCTGCTGGCGGTCTTGCTGGGTTTGATGTACGGAATCGGACCCGACGTCTTCCTGCGGGAGGTTTCGTCCCATCTCGCTTTTATCGGCAGAGCCGTCCGTTCGATCCTGCCTTTTTTCATCTTCAGCGTCGCCCTTTCCGCCTGGGTGACCGTATCCGGGTTTTCGGAACGGATCCGATCGGTGTTTCTGCACCGGCAGGGCATTGCAATCCTGGGCGCCTCGGTTGTCGGCGCCATCATCCCCATCTGTTCGTGCGGAGTCATTCCGCTGATCGCAGCCCTCTTGGCGAGCGGAGTGCCGCTTGCGCCGGTCATGGCGTTCTGGTTGAGCTCCCCCCTGATGAGTCCGGAAATGTTTCTCCTCACGGCCGGGGTGCTTGGAATGGATTACGCGGTTGCCAGGCTCATTGCGGCGGTTGCAATCGGAGCGGCAGCGGGGTATATCATCTATGGCTTATCCTCCCGGGGCTATCTCAACAATCAGCTTCAGGGGTTGTCGCTGTCCGGGTGCGGATGTTCGAAATCGAATTCACCGCCGGACGGCAAAGAGCGGGCAAGCGCCGGGACCGGGAAAAGTTTCGGAAAGCAGACACTGGGAATCTCTCTTTTTCTCGGAAAATGGCTGCTTGTCGCCTTTTTCCTGGAGTCTTTGATCGTTCATTATTTGGACCCCGAATGGATTGCCGCTCTTCTTGGGAAGGACCAGGCGTTTTCCATTCCCCTGGCCACCGCGGTCGGCATTCCTCTTTACACATCGGGTGTTGCAGCCATTCCCATCGTCAAGGGGCTTCTCACAGCCGGAATGAGCCACGGGGCCGCTATGGCTTTTCTGATTGCAGGCCCTGTGACCACCATCCCCGCAATGACGGCAGTCTTTGCTCTGGTAAAGCGGCAGACCTTTCTCATTTACCTCGGTGCGGGGATCATCGGTTCTCTGGCCACCGGATTCGTCTTTCAGGTCATTGCCGGTTGATGGAAAGTGAGCTGAAAAGAGCTGACAGTTGAAAGCTGAAAGATCAAAGAATAGAATAAAACCCGGAATCGTCGGCATTGTCTCCACAGGAAAAGCCGATGTCTCATCACTCCCCTGATCGAGCATACGTCGCTCGATCAGGGTCTAACGGAGGCTCCGCTCATGAGGGATGATATCGAAATATTTCCCTGTTTGCCGGAAAATGAAACGGAAGTGGTCAATATCCTTTCCGATGCGAATCTCCCGACAGAGGATCTCTCTTCGAAAATGTTGAAAAATTTCCTTGTCGCCAGAAAAAAGGGGGGAGCGACCGCCGGAATCATCGGGTTGGAACCCTGCGGCAGATCCGGATTGCTCCGCTCGCTTGTGGTCCTTCCCCCCTTCAGAGGCTCCGGTTTGGGGAAACGACTGGTTTCCGGGCTCGAATCCCACGCCCGCAGGATGGGAATCGAAACGCTTTTCCTGCTCACGATGACGGCTGCCGATTTTTTCCCCGGGCTCGGATACCAGGTGATCCGGAGGGGACAGGCTCCGGAAGCGATTGCAGACACAACCGAATTCAAGAGCCTTTGCCCGCAGTCGGCTGTCTGCATGTCCAAGTCCCTGTAGGAGATCTTTTGAGGCTACAGTCACTTGAGCGTGAGTGAACGGTTCTTGTTTCAAATCCGGTAAAGGGAACCTGACTCTTGGGCGATAGAAGAAGGGCAGCGGTAAAAAGAACCATTGTCTGGGCAGCCTATACGAAGGCGGCCATCCTTTTTCTCTCTCTGGCGTGCATCATCGGTTGGCGATGGGACTTTCCGATTCGGTTATTACCGGAAGGAAAGGGGAAAGCGGTTGCCGGCAAATCGTGTGTGGAGTGCCATAAACAAAAAACACCGGGGATTTACCGGGACTGGAAAGCAGGCGTGCATGGAAAGGAGAACGTAGACTGCCGCAAATGCCACCGCCCGAACAACGACGGCTCCAATCTCAAGTCCCATTTACAATACACGGAAATACCGATCTCGGTGGTCGTTTCCCCCGTCAACTGCGGCGGGTGCCATCCAAGACAAGCCCAGGAGTTTTCCCGCAGCAAACATGCCAATACAATCGAGATCATATGGAAGATCGATTCCTGGTTGAACCAGGGCATGGTCAACTCCGCAGAACGGACCACCGGCTGCTATGCCTGCCACGGCACAGAGGTGGTCGTAAAGGATGGAAGGCCGGTCGAATCGACGTGGCCGAATGTGGGAGTGGGCCGGATCAATCCGGACGGCAGCAAGGGGAGCTGCAGCAGTTGTCATACCCGCCATCGATTCTCCATCGAGGAGGCAAGAAAGCCTGAAGCCTGCGGCCAATGCCACTTGGGTCCCGATCATCCTCAAATCGAGATCTATCATGAATCCAAGCACGGCGCCATCTATCGGACTGAAGGGTACAGATGGGCGTGGGGCGCGAGCTCCGGCGCCTGGAAAGCGGGGGAGCACTTCAGGGCTCCGACCTGTGCGGTCTGTCACATGTCCGCTGCAGGAAAGATTCGCGACACCCATGATGCCACCGAACGGCTATCCTGGGAAATGCAGGCGCCTCGGACCGTCCGGCCAAATGAATTCAAACCGTTTCCATCGGCAGCCGATTGGCGGGAGGAAAGAAAGAAGATGGAGGGGGTCTGTCTTCAGTGTCATTCATCGACCTGGACTCAGGATCATTTCCGCAATCTGGATGCCGTGATTGAAAACTACAATGAGCGCTACTACGATCCGGTGAAAAGCATGATGGACCGTCTCGAAGAGGAGGGTCTTGTCTCGGCAAAGCCGTATTTCGACGAGGAGATCGAATGGGAATTTTATGAATTCTGGCATCATGAAGGCCGCCGCGCCCGAATGGGGGCGGCCATGATGGCTCCGGATTATGCCTGGTGGCACGGGTTTTACGAACTCAAACGTCGGTATTTGCAGTTGGAGCGCAGGGCTGGAGAGCTGCGGAAGAAAAATATAGAAAACCGGCAGCAGGATCTTCCGGAACGCCATCCTCCGGGACGCCATCCATAGACTCCCGGATGAAAACCCGCCTACAGGTTGTACAGCCTCGCCGCATTGTCATGAAGAATCATGCGACCGGCCTTTTCCGCCTGGCCTTCCGTCATCAGTGCCATCCGCACGGCATCTCCCAGAATCTCTTTCAGGGCGATTTTCGCCGTTATGGCGGCCAACCATGCAATCTCCGGTGTGCCGTGGCCGCCGCTGCCGACGACGACTTTCGAAAGCGGCGCCCAGGCGATCACATCCCGGTAGCATTCGGCGATCCTGAGAGAGGCCCAAGGTGTCATCTGACCCATATCCACCCAGAGATGTGGAAATGTATGGGCAAGCTGCCCGGCCTGCTTGGTCCAGGGGTATCCGGCATGCAGCAGAATCACACGGGTTTGCAGGAACCGCTTTTCCGCCAAAAGAGAGGCCAGCAGAAATGGATCGGCATCGGAGATCGGTCCTTTCCATAATCCGCCCGTAAATCCGCTGTGCAGATGAACCGGAACCTTGAGCTCCTGGCACAGGAGCATTGTTTCCGTGAATGTTTCCGCATAGAGGGTCTTGTAAGCATCGTCATCCCCGTCCCTGGCCGCTGCAAACGCCTTTTCCGCCTCCCCGGTCGATGCCGGCCGTGCATGGAATCCGGCACGCTCGGCCAGATGCGCCTTTACGCCGATGAATCCCTCCTCCCGGACCCCCCGCTCAAGAGCCGTCCGATACAAGTGAAGAAACTCTCTGTATGACTCGGACCGGGGCAATAATCGCTGCATGGCCGGATCCATCTGGAACAGGCGCAGTCGAAGGCCCGGTGTCAGCCCGAGAATCGGGTCATTCCCGGAAAGCCCCGTATCCAAAACCGTTCCGACGATGCCGGCATCCGCGTACAGCATTCGGATATATTCCGCAAAGCTTTCGGCCGTCCTTCGATTCCTTTCCGCGGCAACACTCTCCAGATCGGCCGGGCATCCGAACACCCTGGCCAACTGACAGATCATGGTCTGGACAACCCCCATGTACGGAAAATGAAACCGGAGGGCGTCGGTGGCATCCCAGTGCCTCGGCTTCAGGCCGGAATCGGGTCTGGGAATATCGGCGATGCCGTGGAAAAAGGCGCGCGCCAGGGAAACCGGTTCCAGATACGCCGAATCGGGTTCATACGGATGGCAGTGGTGATCGATGACGGGTGCATCGGTAAAGTCAATCATTGTTCGTCCTTGTCAGTTGGATATTTTCTCTACAAAGATGCAAAAAAATTAAACGCGTCGATCATTTCAGGTTATCATCGCCTTACTCGATCACTCCTTTTTCCTTTCCGGCAGTTATCTGCGGCTCGTTCGCTACGAGGAATGCCGAAGGGTAATCCCTGATGGTTATCGAATGGGCCCTTTTGGCATCCGATAAGGCATTGTAGGGGCCAAGTTCCACCCTCCATCGAATCTCGCCGTCCCTGTCGGCCCTTATGACCTTTATAAGGAAAGGCTTGTATCGGAGTGATTTCATGTCCTCGAGCAGATATATGGCATCGGCTTCGGCTTCGAACGATCCGACGTGGACGAAGAACTCGCCCACCATGTCCCCATCATTCTGACCCTGGACTTTGCCGGCCGTGCGGATGAGCACCCTGGCCAGGCCTTTCTCCACGATCCCGAGGCCCTTGGCGGCGGCATAAGAAAGGTCGAGGATCCTCCCGGACACAAACGGCCCCCGGTCGTTGACGGTCACCATTACGTTCCGCCCGTTTTCAAGGTTGGTCACCTTGACCTTGGTATGCATCGGAAGAAGCTTGTGGGCCGCCGAGACCTTATGCATGTCGAAGGTTTCTCCGCATGAGGTCTTGCGCCCGTGAAAAGAAGGTCCGTACCAGGACGCGATCCCCCTTTCCTCATAGCCGTCGGTGGTTAAAAGAGGGTGATAGGTTTTGCCCCTGACCTTGTAAGGCTTGCCTCTCCTGACCTTTCCGGATTTTTCAACCAGAGGCTCCTCAACGGGCCTGGGCAGTTCAGGGGGGACCGCCTCGGCAGCCTCCGGTTTCGGTTGCTCGGGTGCCACAGGGGGCTTTTCGAGAGCGTTTTGGAACAATGCACATCCGGAAAGGGAGAGGGCTATGAGAACGAGGAATGCATATACGGCAGATCGGTTCAACTCACCCCGAATGGAAGGCCACATGGAACACTGTTCTCCATGTTCATTTTGGATGTACCATTTTGAAAAAGATGCCCGGCTTTGTGCGGGCGGGAGTATAAAGGGATCTCCCCCAGTGTGTCAACAGCTTTGAAGACGACCTCTCCGCCCTGAATCCCCGCTCCTCCAGTTGGCAGAGTTCAAGGATGCCCTGTCGTGAACGGCAAGCTCGTCTCCAACACGGGACCTATCATCGCTCTGAGTGCAATCGATCAACTGGTTACCCTTGCCCTCGGAATCCTTATGCTTCGATATCTTTCGAGAATGCAATCTGCTCTTCATCTGTTTGGCCAAGGCATCCAGCATCGCGTGTAGTCAGGGCGTCAAAGCCATACCCATTTAGCAATTCAGCAACTAAAACATCGACATCCTCATCGAGATAGACTTTGATGAAAAGCTCCGGCATCAATCCCGAACCAGTCGATTGATTTTTTCTTCAGGTATTCGGTTACGCTCTATATATGCGTTAATTTCTTCCTGATGATCGCTATAATAGCTCAAGGCATCGAACACCTGTGCGAGGCTCAAGTGGGGCAGTCGGCTGGGTATCTCTTCCGCCGGAACACCCATTCTCCATATTTCAACGATGGCACGAACAGGAGTCCGAGTTCCTTCTATAATCGGCTCTCCACTTAGGATTTCATCATTTGTCAAAATGTAACGGTGCCGAGTCTGGCTTGCCTGGGCCATTGTTTTTCCTTTTTCTGAAACTTGCCCTATAATTGGCTAACCCTTCAAATGTACTATCGTTTTATGGATGAATCAACAACAACTTGCATCTTACGGACCTGAAAGCATCTCATTTCAAGAGCAAATTCATTAAATTTCATTCAATATCAGATAATTGTATTATGGCAGCCGTGTGCCCGATCCATATTTTGCTATCGAATCTTTCTCCTGTGTTCTTGTATCTGCGAAAATCTGCTTGCCTTGTGGAATGGGAGCCTATTCCTCTGGGGCCTGCCCCGTGAAATACGAAGTCCATTTCTCTGGGGCGGCTAACTTGAGCTCTTCAGATACACCCGCTCCCGGTGCCATTTGAAATTATCCTGGCCTAGCCAGAATTCATCCTTATCCGGCCTGATCCGCAAAAAGCGAGCGTGTTCCCCGGAAATCGTTTAAACGGGCGGATATCCTTCCATCTAGCTGTCCCGCTGATGGCGGGATTAGCGAGCGAACTACAAATTAGACGAAACTCCCTACGGAGGAATCCCGCCCGGAGCGGGACTGCAGTTTGCTGCAGCGGATCTTCAACATCGGACGGTCGGTCAACGTCAGGATGTGCCCGGCATGTTCTGATCTAGCCTCACCGGCCGGCGGAATTGTTTCCTTTGAGATCTTTCTCAACAAGGCGCCCGTTTATATATTTGTGGAGCACACTGGAAATCAGTGTCTGATAAGGCAAACCTTCTTCAATAGCTTTTTTTTGTAATCGAACAATATCCCTTTCAGTCATGCGTATGTTTACTCGTTTATCCTTACGAAGAGTAGCCCTGGCGGACTCTCGGTAACGCTTGGCCTCCCTTTTAAAATCAGGAACTCGTCTCCATTCGCCACGTTCGACCGATTCCAAGATATCCTTTTCTTCTTTAGTTAATTTCATTATTTCCCACCTCCCAAATAGATCTTCGTCATCTTACGACTGGGTATTACCGTTTTAAGGAAAATCCCATCATCTGTTTCGACGAATGGAACCAGACAGACATATCCTTCCACATTGATGATAAAAATTCGCTGATTTGAATACTTTTCGGAGTTGGGGTGATCAATTACATCGAGCAAGCCGTTATGCTGCAGATGGTAGACGATCTCCTCAAAACCGATACCTCGCACTTCCCGCAGCCATTCATTTTTTTCTTGGTCCCAATCGAATGGTTTCATAGCGCGAATATATCAAAATGTGTGCACTTTGGCAACACATTCCACAGGTATGCGCTAATATACGTAAATGGGGCTTAACTCATTCCACTGTTGCAGTCATCGAAGTTCTCACTCCATGAAACCACATGGGCTGCTTCCACTAAGGTCAACCCTTCCGGAGTGATCATCCGGATGCCGCATAGCGCACAACGATGACTGTAAAGATTGATAATGGCCTTGTAGAACTCCCTCCTGCGGTTTCCCTATCTCCGCGCCTCCGCCTGCCCTGTGAAATCTTTTATCCATTTCACTTGGGGCGTCTCCGCGTGATCCAGATTGGCAAATCGATGAAGATAGGTTTCCAGCATTACGAACCCTTCCGGAAAATAAAGGTTTAGAGAATTGAAAGTTCCAGTTTTACGAGCATCCGGAGCCGCATCTTCTTGAGCTCAGGGGGCTGCCGTCAATTCGAAAACGCCTGGGCTCTGAATAACTGCGAAACTTTTGGCAAACGTGCAGGAATATGGTATAATTTGGACCATGAAAATTGAATGGGACCCCCAAAAGGCAAAACTTAACCTTAAGAAGCATGGGGTTGCATTCGAAGAAGCTTCGACTGTTCTGAGTGACCCTATGGCCATCACCGGTGCCGATCCCGATCATTCTGATTATGAGGAGCGATATATCACATTCGGTATATCAGCAAGTAACAGGCTCCTCGTGGTTTCTCATACAGAAGAAGGGGAAACTATCAGGCTTATAAGCGCTCGTAAAGCGAGCAAAGGAGAACGAGAACTCTATGAAGAAGGATAAAGAATCCAACAAAAACGAACTCCGTTCAGAGTATAAGCGCGCTGATTTTCCTGGCGGTTTTGTGCGGGGCAAGTATGCAAAACGATTGAAAGACTCATCTAATATCATCGTCCTCAGGCCAGAGGTTGCTCAGGCTTTCCCAAATGAGGAAGCGGTGAACAATGCACTCCTTTCCCTTATTGATATCGCGCAGAAAACGACACGCCTAACCTCAAGGGGTAAAGACCAATCCTGAAGAGTCGGATTCTATCAGTTGTTCAAGAAGCCCGTCGTCGAGCGAGGACATATATAACTTACTGATACCAGAACCTCGTAACTCTTTCCGACGCTCATCAGGACCACCCCGCTTCGTTCCTCGAATTACGCCGGGCACGCATCGAAGGACCAGTAGCAAAGCCGGCAGAGCGCCATTCCGTTGGTGGGGCTGTCATCGAAATTTTCTCTCCATGGACCAAGCGCCAATGTTTCGGACACGGATAAACGCAGATTTACACGGATAAAAAAAAATATATTATGAATCGACAACTTGTCTTGTTCTTATCTGTGTTTATCTGTGAAAATCTGTGTCCGTTGAATTTGAATGTACGAACTGGAGCTTTCCAGATAACCGGTTACACATTAATCGGAAAAGAATCCATCCGTCTTCAGGCGCGGAAACGGATAGGCCATGCTGGTTTTAGCTCCAGGCGGCATGATCCGAACCCAATACAGGTTGAATGTGTCGACCAGTTCAAAGGAAGGTTCAATGAAGTTTTCCGCAATCGAGCCCTGCGCAAATAAGTCCATGACCGACAGCATCAGAATGGGCATGAGCTTTGCTTTGAGACAAGGCCCGTCCTCAACGGTCCTCGGTAGGATTTTTGGGGGAGGTCGGCAGGATTTCCGGCTTTTCGCTCCGTCGAGCTATCCCCCAAACATGAGTTTAATTGAAGCGGGTTATAAGATGAGGTTTTCATTCTTCTGAATTTCAATCTTGTGAATGAAGTTAGCTCTTTTTGTATCATCGAAATAAAATGCAAATTCCGCAATTCCGATTTCAGTTATTTTTAATGGTGCAAACCCGAAAATTAAAGTTGCATCTGATCCTTTTTTTAACTCTTTAGCAACATTTACTAAGATGAGAGGTTTCTTAACACCTGGTAATCGGACCTTCATTGTCAACTTCGAGAATGGGATTACAACATCAACCAATGTAACAATCACGAACAATTGTTTTAAAATCGTTGGCAAAACACTTACAATGATATTTTTTTGATAAAGACCCATCAATGAGATCTTATTCCCTTTTTCTTCTCTCACATCATCGCAGATTATTATGTGGGATTTTTTTGCATATTTCATAGTTTTTAATGCACCTTTACTGCAAGGGTTGGTTCAGAAACAAAATCCGGTTCGCCAAAATATTGATAATTTGAAATAAGATCTCTTTGGGTTGAGGTTTCTATTATAACATTGTCTTTCTGACACTCTAATAGCCTTTTAATAGTTTCTAATTCTTGATTAATTTTTCTGTAAGCATGTCTTTCGGATAAAAGATTAATGACATAGGTATTAAATGAAATCCCTTCAATTTGGGCTTCTTGGCTTAAAGCAGCATGAAGACTTTTGGGTAGTCTCAATCGTGTTTGTCCACTATAAGAGGTAATTGTATTTGGTTCGGGCAAATCACAGCCATCTTCCTCGTAAACCTTGATAAAACCCTTCGCTGCGGTCTTTGCCTCACGGATTGCTTTTTCTGGTGTATCGCCAAATGCGGACAATCCCGGAAATTCGGGGATGGTGGCAACATAGGCCTCATCCTCATCGCTCCAAGCCACAAAGATGGAATATTTAAACATGGCTATTCTCCTATGAGCTTGTATTGATCAATATAACCCACTAACTGATCCACCTGGTATTTTTTGGCCTTGCTCTTGTCTTTGGGGTCTGGCTGCAAGTTGATCATTATCTTGAATTTCGGATGCTTGTACGTCTTGTGGCTGCCGGATTGGTTACGAAATTCAAATCCGACCTGAACAGCCAAATTGCAGGCCTCTTCAAATCTGAGGTTGGCCGGTGAATTTTTGGCTTTTTCATATAACTTTTTCTTCCGACTCATAAAGGCACATGGTACCATATTCGGAACCATTGTCAACCTTTTCATTGGACGATTGAAAGAATCTTTTGAGATCCCAATGAGACCCAATCCAAGGCTATTTCATCTTGCATGCGGAGATTTGGCCCGGAGTGCAATCGGAAGAACAGGTCCGCGATCAGCTCATTTCTCCGAATCGAAACCGTGCCGAGGTCATGCAGAGTATCCTTTTCGGGAGGCAGCCGGGATTCACTATCTTCATCCCCCTACAACGTTATTTAGTTAATATCTAAGAGTTCACGTTCTCGCCTACGTCGATGTGACAAGGCTGCACGGTGGTTTTTGTTTT
>QZKK01000164.1 GCA_003599475.1 Desulfobacteraceae bacterium | reverse complement strand
CTCTGCTTTGCCTACACCGGCGGATTCGGTCTCTACGCAAAGAAGGGAGGTGCGGCCAAGATCACCAATATCGAAATTTCAAGGGCTTCGCTGGATCTTCTCGAGGAGAATATGAAAATCAACGGGTGGGATCCGGAATCGACCGAAAACATCCAGGGAGACGTATTTGAGCTCCTGCGAACGTACCGGGACGCTTCCCGAAAATTCGATATGGTGATCCTCGACCCCCCGAAGTTTGCTCAATCCGCACGGCAGGTGAAAAAGGCCGCCCGCGGATACAAGGACATCAACCTTCTTGCGCTCAAACTGCTCAAGCCGGGCGGTGTTCTCCTTACCTTCTCCTGCTCCGGACACATCGAACCTGCCCTTTTTCAGAAGATCGTTTTCGATGCCGCCATGGATGCCGGCCGTCAGGCCCAGATCATCCGGCGCCTCGATCAATCTGCCGATCATCCGGTCTGCCTGCAATTTCCGGAAGGGCATTATCTGAAAGGCCTTTTGTGCAGGGTGTGGTAGCCCGGGAAGTTTCCGATGGCACGGCAGAGGCCCCTAAAAGGCTCTGAACGCAATTTTCCATCATTCCGATCAGAGGCCCGAGAGTCTTTGTCGAGAGTGCGGATATGCCCACCCCTCCGTACCTTTTGATGCTGTTTGAAACGAATTGCGCATCGGCGATATCGATCTTGTTGAATACCGGAATGATCGGTTTTTCATTGAGGTCGAGCTGTGTAAGAATGCGCTGAACCGCTTCGATCTGTTCTTCAAACTGCGGATTGGCGGCATCGATCACGTGCAGCAGAAGATCCGCATCCTGAAGCTCTTCCAGAGTCGCTGCGAAAGCGTCCATCAAATCCTTGGGAAGATCCTTTACGAAACCGACCGTGTCGGTGATGATGACTTCAAGGTCGCGGGGGAAGCGCAGACGCCTGCTGGAAGGATCGAGGGTAGCAAACAACTGGCTCTCTACAAAAACATTGCTGTTGGTCATCGTATTGAGCAGCGTGGATTTTCCGGCATTGGTATACCCCACGATGGAGATGATGGGCAAAGATTTCCGCATTCGAAGAGATCTCTTCTGCTGGCGGCTTTTGCGGACGTTTTCAAGCTGGCGGTCCAGATGCGAGATCCGATCTTTGATCCGTCTGCGGTTGATTTCAAGCTTGGTTTCTCCGGGGCCCCTGGCGCCGATACCGCCGGTCAGGCGGGACAGGGCATCGTCTTTTACACCCAATCGCGGGAGCAGATACTTCAACTGCGCCATCTCGACCTGGATTTTTCCCTCCCGGCTTTGTGCCCGCTGGGCGAAGATGTCCAGAATCAACTGGGTGCGATCGATTACCCGGAGCTCCGTCATATCGGTCAGGGCGCGGACTTGAGAGGGATTGAGCTCCCGGTCGAAAATCAGGAGGTCCACCCCTAGCTGCAACGCACGGAGGATGATCTCGCCCAGCTTTCCCTTTCCGATCAGGGTTCTGGGGTTTACCTGCCGCGGACGCTGAATGATCCTGTCCAGAACTGCGATTCCGCTGGTCAGAGCCAGCTCGGTCAGCTCGTCGAGCGATTCCTCCGTGCTCTGCCGGTCGGAGGTGGCGATGCTCACGGCAATCGCCCGGTCCTGCCGCTGTTCGGCTTCGCGGGCGGACCGGTTCCTTTCGAGCTCGTCTTCGATGGATTGGACCAGGGCCAGAAAATCCACCTCCGGTCTGTGGCACGGGACGGGAGGAAGTATTTCCCACCCGGATTGACCGTTTTCACTGTTGGGCAGGATGTGTGCGATTTCCATCGTGGTCGCCCCTCCGTGCGCATCCACGTGCACCGCAACCACTGCGTCCAG
Organism: Desulfobacteraceae bacterium; assembly: GCA_003599475.1. The sequence continues at coordinate 44,098 of QZKK01000164.1, read as the reverse complement.
CCTCAGAAACACGAGATCCATCAGGTCGTCCTGAGTGATGCTCTCTCCGTGCAGATGGGTGTGGATCAGGCGTAAACCTCGCAGCCGGGCCCGCCCGCGGCGGTTTTTGGGAAGCTCTTCGATAAAGATGCTTTTGGGATCTCCGATCAGAACCGACGTGATCTTCCCATCCCGGCCGATGAGCAGGCCTAATTGACGGCCGGCTTCATAGGAAAGGTGGGCAAGGTCGCGCGCAAGATCGGGGGAGATGATTTCATCGGGGGAAACTTTGCGTCTGATGAGACTTTCGATTCGGCTTCGAAATTGGCTCTTCAAACCGGTGGTGTTGCCATAGAATTTGCTGATCTAAATATCCTCCTGTCGCTTTCAAACGGATTGAAATACATCGATAATATAATACCTCTGAATCGAAGCTGCAAGCAGAAACGGAAAGTGTTCAGAACTCGTGTTGGGTTCGTTTACACTCACCCAACCTACAAATCTAATAAAATGATCTTGTTCCTTTCATTTCCGCTGCGGCGGGATTCGACGTCCACTCAACCTTATCCGACCATTTTTTCCATCGATTCGACTTTTCTTTTGCAATCGATGCAGTAAGTTGCAACCGGCCGGGCCTTGAGCCGTCCGATCGATATGTCTTCGCCGCACATCTCGCAAATTCCGTACGTGCCGTTTTCGATGTTTTCGATTGCCTGCCGGATCTTCCGAATCAAATGATGTTCACGATCTCTGAGTCTGAGGGTATAGTTTCGATCCATATCGAAGGATGCCTGATCGACGGGATCGGAGGATATGTCGCGGGTCGATATCAGGTCTACGACGGTGTTGTCGGCACTGCTCGTCAACTCCTTGAGCCAGCTTTTCAGCAGCGTTTCAAAGTATCGGATGTCTTCAGCTTTCATAGGCTCCTCGAAAGTGGGTTAAAGGTCTCGCAGTCAATTGACGTTTTTCTCATGAAGCCATTCAGCGGGTTGCGATTTGGGCTCAATAGACCTTGCATTTCCCATGTCTTTTCCCGAAAACTTCCAGGGTATCGTTGACCACTACGAATGCATCCGGATCGAGGGCGAAGATCGTCTCCTTCAGTTTGGGGAGCTCGACCAGGCCGGTGATGGTGAAGATGACATTCTTTTCCTTTTTGCCGTAGGCTCCCATCCCTTTCAGATAAGTCACGCCGCGATTGTGCCGTTGCATGATCGCCGCTGCGATGCCCTCGGAACAATCGGAAATGACGATCAGCGACTTTCTGGTGTTGAACCCGGTCAAAATCTGATCGACAACTTTGCTGCAGGTAAAAAAGAAAATCACCGAATAGAGGGTCAACTGGATATCGTATACCATCGCCCCGATCCCCAGTACGGCGGCATTGGCCAAAAAGCCCACCATACCGACACGGAAGCCGAATTGCTTGTTTACGTAAATGGCAAGGATATCGAAGCCGCCTGCAGAACCCATGGATCTCAGAATGAGTCCTCCACCGATTCCGCATACGACGCCGGCGAAAAGAGCGGCAAGAATCGGGTCCTGGATATCCGGCATTTCAAAATGGATGGCGTCTGCACACAATGAAAAAACGACGATTCCAAAAAGCGTATACACCATGAATCGTCGGCTGATGTGCCTCCATCCGAGTGCGGCAAGCGGCAGATTCAAAAGGAAATAAGCGATACCGACGCCGGCGGAGGGCAGCATATAATGAATCAGCATGGCGAGCCCGGTAACCCCGCCGCTGATGAATTGCTGGGGGACCAGAATCCCGTTCATTCCGGCTGAAAATATCACACTTCCTGCAGCAATCAGGAAGAAATTGATCACCGGCGCCTTCAGGCTCAAAAAAAATCTGTTGAAATCGGCTCTTTTTGACACCGCAATCGCTAAGCTCGACATGAAATCGCTTGTTCCTTCCGGATACTCTCGAAAAAATCAGTCCCGATCCTTGTTGAGGTAATCCCTCTTTCTGTCCCTTCGCTTTCTCTCGTCGTCTTCTGATGCGATCTTATTTTTCTTTCTTCGGCAATCCGGGCATCGCCTGGGACTGTCGAAACCCATCTTTTCTGCCAGATGTTGTTCTCTTTCCGTGAATTCGAACTCCCGCCCGCACTGAACACAGGTGATGATTTCCGACCCCATCCGAATGACTCCTGCCCGGAAAACCGGAAGGCGCACCCCGCCAAAACAGAACCATCGAAAGCAAAACGGAAACACTTCAGCAATACCTGTGCCAATTCTCGACCGGCCCAGTCCCTTTCGATCGCTCCGGCGGAAGCGGGATTGCATCGCATAAAAATAGAACTTACGGTTCCTGAAGGGTATCGAAACCGGAACTCGGCGGACCGGTAAAGCGGATATCAGGGATCCCGGGTTTCGGCAAGATTTTTCAGTGCTTCTTCCAAGGGCTGCGGCTTAAACCCAAGAGATACTGCCTTTGAGATATCGAATGAAAGATCGGGGGGCCTGGGAGCCGGCAGGCTCAGCTCCTTCTGCAGAACCGGAAGCAGATTGGCTCCAGGGATCCGGTACAGGCGTTGAACGAGGCATCCAAATGCATACCGGGAGATCCGTTCGGAGCCTCCTAGGTGAAGAATCGGCGGTTTGGCTTCAAGCGCCGTCAAAATACCGTCGGCAGCATCCTTTCCGCTGAGGGGTGTTCTGAATTCATCCGTAAAGAGCGGGACTTCCCTGCCCGATCGCATGTTTTGAAGGAGCGGCTTCAGAAAGCTTCCGGATACGGTGGCGGAGGCTCCGAACATCAGTGCCATCCGGCAGATGGTGGTCCCCGGATACTTCTTTCTCATTCCTTTCTCCGCAAGCAGCTTGTGCTCGCCATAGCGGTTGATCGGCGAAGGGTCATCCGCTTCGGAGTAGGGCGGATTGAGGCCGTTGAATACAAGATCAGACGAGGTGAACACACAGGGAATTCCGAAATCGGCGCACAGACCGGCCAAAGCGATGGAAGCCTCCGTATTGACCTTGTATGAAAGATCCGGATTTTGCTGGCAGAGATTCGGATCGGATGCGGCAGCCGTATGGATCAGCGCATCGGGTCGAACCGTATCGAAAAAGGATTTTATCGTCTTGAACCGGGTCAAATCGGCCCAATTCATGACGACCCCCGGGATTTCGACAGGATGGGAAAAATAGGTTCCGAATACCTTCCAGTTCATCGAAGCCCTGCGGCAGATGTGCCAACCCAGGAAGCCGCTTGCCCCGGTAACCAGCACTCTTTTCATGATCGTTTAGAAACCCTTCTTCATCTTGTAGATAACCAAAACGGCCCCATACAAAATCGGCTGGTGCAAAAGATATATTGTGAGGGAGTGTCTTCCCAGGACCGACAGCATCTGAACAGGGGCGGATCTCTTCAGATGTACCTGGTGAAGATGGATCGATTCCAGATAGATTCCGATCAGCACCATGCCGAAATAAGGGTAAAACGGCACGTGGTCGATGGGAACGACATCGAGCCATCGGGAAACCGGGAAAAAGCCCGGCGCAAAGATCGCATTGGACAGAATCATTCCGAGGCCCAGAAAAAGGGAGAGCTTCGGTCGATTTACGAAAAAAACCCCCGCCACGCTGGAGACGGCGATGCAATGGAGCACGCCGAAGTAGATAAAATTCCGGGGGAAGAGAATGAATGTCGCGGCCGAGATCACCGCAGCCCAGCCGCCGATGACAAGAACCCGGTTCCAGAGCCGGCGCCAATCACAGGCGTCTGTGTAAACCAGCGAAAGACTCATTCCCACGCAGATGAGAAAAAGCGACACGATCAAGCGCGGTAGGCTGAACCAGAAGGGATCCTTATATATGTCGATCCGGATGAATCGGAAAAGGTTCAGATCGAAAGCGCCGTGAAAAAAGATCATCAATGAAACCGCAAGCCCCCGCATGGCGTCCAGCATGAGATAGCGGCGGCTCTCTGCCGAAGCCGCGGTCCCTGCCGGTTTTGCGGAATCTGAATAAACCTGCCCCGAACGATCCATAAAGACGAATCTACTTTACCGGGTCGGCTTTGTCAAAAAGGTCCGTTTTCTGTGGACAATTCTCGGTGAGAAATTCTATTCGATTCTGTCATTCTCGCTTAGCTGAGCCTCGGAGACTCGAAAGCCGGGAGCCGGGAAATAAAATCCATTGAAAGCCATTTTCCTCTATGGTAATGCTTCTTTCGATCGATTCGGCAGCGCACCTCTTCTATCCAAGCCCTAAATTCCAAACGAATTCATGAAAAGCCAGAAAGGAGTTCAAACCATGCATCATCGAAATATCAGATCCGTGACGGTCATCGCCCTCGTTGGATTCTTTATGCTGTGCGCCATGCTCCGCTTTGCTTCCCCCCTTGCGGCTGCGGATAAGACGGTCGTCTGGAACATCCCCCATACGGCTGCCCCTTCCTATTATCACATCATCAACCTGAAAGCTTTTGCCGAAAAGGTGAAGGAGCTCAGCAAAGGTAAAATGGAAATCCGGGTGCACCCTGCCTCCTCGCTCTACCCCCAGCAGGAACAGATTCCCGCTGTGGTCGAGGGCAGAGTGGAGATTGCGCCCATCCTTACCTCATACATGGTGGATCTGTTTCTCCCGATGGCGGTTCTAGAGCTCCCCTTCATGACGAGCTCCCTGGACGAGCATCGCGCCGCCGCGGAAAAACTGCGCCCCTTCTATGAAGAGCAGCTCGGCAAGAAGGATATCCTCCTTCTTGCCATTTCGACCTGGCCGACGCAGCAGCTTTTCTCAACAAAAAAACCGATCGACCAGGTGGAAGACTGGAAAGGGTTGAAGGTTCGGGTCTATGGGACCGAAACCGCAGAGCTTACAAAAGCTTTAGGCGGTGCTCCGGTCAACATTCCCTTTGCCGAGGTCTATACCGCGCTGCAGCGGAATGTGGCCGACGCAGCCATAACATCCGCCACAAATGCCGAACACATGAAATTTTCCGAAGTCGCCAAACATATCAACTACTGGTTTATCGGCGGCGGAGCCTGCGAGTTTTTGGGAGTCAACAAAAAAGCCTGGAATTCGTTGTCTCCTGAGCTGCAGAAGGCGGTAAAGGATGCACTCAAGGAAAGCCGATTCGAAGACAAGGAATGGGAAGATGCAAAAGCGCTGGATGCAAATGCGAAGAAACGGTGCACCGAGCTTGGGATGACGGTCGTGGAGGTTCCTCAGGCTGAAATCGTAAAGGCCCGCAACATGATGAAGCCGGCCTGGGATGCCTGGTTGAAAAGAACCGGTGACGACGGCAAGCGTGCGGTAGACCTGGCATTAAAGGCCCTGGGACGATAGGGAAGCTTTTTCACGGAGGAGGCGGCTCCAATTGCCGGCATCGCTTGATTGCGTTGTGCAGTTCTGGAGCCGCTTCCGGCGCATGACAGGCTGAAAACTGGCGTATGATTCAAGATCGAAGAAGGCTTCCAATTCTTGACCGCTTGTCCGAATGGATTTTTCTTGCCACCGGTTTGGCGGTATTGGCCACTGCGCTCATGATTACCTATGACGTGCTGATGCGGTATTTTCTAAACCGCCCCCAGCTTTTCGTAGACGAATTGACATCCTTTTTGTTGGTGGGGATCATCTTTTTAGGTGCGGCACCCACGTTTCACAGGGGAGGGCACATTCGGATCGACCTGATCACCCGCCGGCTTTCCCGGAAGATGCAGAAAAAATTGCGAATCGTCACCCTTTCCGCAGGAATCGCCATTTTGGGCGTCGTATCGTATGAGACCGCGGTCAGCGCCGTTATGGCTTTCAGATACGAGCGGATGTCTGCGGTCATGCTCTACCCCATATGGATCGGAATGATGCTGATCCCCGTCGGGCTTTCCTTGACGGGCTTGTTTATGCTGGCAAAGATGATCAATATCATCGAATCGAAAACAGAGGATCCGGAAAAAAGGTTCTGAGGGGCTGCCATTGAGTGATCCGGTTTTGGGCGTTGTTCTGCTCGTCCTTCTTTTTCTCTTTCTTTCGTCGGGGTTCGAGGTGGCGATCTCTTTGGGCCTCGTCGGCATCCTGGGCCTCCTCTGGCTCAAAGGGTGGACCATCGGCATGGGGGTGATCGGCTCGATCTGCTGGTCCACGGCCTCAAACTTTTCCTACGTGGCCCTTCCCCTTTTCATCTTCATGAGCGCCATCCTCCTGCACTGCGGGATCGGCGCATCGCTCTACACCGCCATCACCCGGTGGGTCTCCTTCTTACCGGGTGGCCTGGCCGTAGCGAGTGTTTTCGCCTGCGCGATTTTCGGGGCGGTTTGCGGCTCGAGTGTGGCCACAGCCGCCACCATCGGGCTCATCGCCATCCCGGAAATGGAAAAACGCGGTTACCAGAGGCCGATCATCTACGGATCGCTCGCTGCAGGCGGCACACTCGGAATTCTGATTCCCCCATCGATTCCCATGATCATCTACGGCGTGATGACGGAAACCTCCGTGGGCCAGCTCTACATTGCAGGCATCCTCCCGGGAATCATCCTCTCCCTTGCCTTCTCCGGCTATATCGTCTTCCGGTGCGCACTCCGCCCCGAGCTGGCGCCGAGGGACAGCGACGCCCAAATTACCTGGAAGAGCCGATTCCAGTCTCTTGCCGAGGCCGCTCCCATGCTCGGGCTGATCTTCGTTGTGTTGGGCACGATGTACATCGGGGTGGTCACGCCGACCGAAGCCGCGGCGCTGGGGGCTTCGGCCAGCCTGTTGCTGGCGATCATTTACCGGAGGCTGACATGGAAAGCGCTGGTTGCATCCTTCAGGGATACCGTGGGGCCGACCTCGATGGTGATGCTGATCATCATTTTCGCTTCCATTTTTTCCCATGTAATCGCTCTCATCGGAGCTCCCGGGGCCATTCTGCAGTTCATGACGGGGCTCGGATTGCCATCCTGGGCGGTATTCGGTCTGATCTTTCTGATGCTCATCGTCGTTGCATACGCTCTGGAAGAGCTCTCCGTGATGATCATCATGCTTCCCTTCCTGTTTCCGCTGGTGACCGGGCTCGGCTATGACGGCATCTGGTTCGGAGTCGTACTGGTCGTCTGGCTGGAGATGGGTTTCATCACGCCTCCGGTGGGAATCAACCTGTTCGTAATCCAGGGAGTCGCCAAGGGGGGAACCATGGAAGAGATTGCCTGGGGAGCGACCCCCTACGTTCTCATCATGATCCTCTTTGTGGTCCTTCTCTTTCTTTTTCCGGAGCTTGCCCTGTGGCTCCCGGCACAAATGACGGCAGGAGGATAGATCCGCCGTTCGGCGAATTTCGGATTTAGTGCTTCGGATTTATAGACCCGCTTTCATCTCCCTTCGCCTCCGGGTCTCGCACCAGAGACCGCTCCCCGCAAAGGCAGGGCCGAAGCAGAGATTGTCCGAAACGCACCGGGATTTTCTCCGATCCCCGAGCCGCCATCGGCGCACAAGATCGGGTTCGCAGATGAGCGGACGGCTCATTGCCACCATGTCGCAGCAGCCGTTCTTCACCAGACTTTCGGCAACCTCAAACGATCGAATTCCGCCGACAAGAATTACGGATGCCGATGTGGACTCCTTGATGCGGCGGGCGTTTTGGGCAAACCAGGCTTCCTGGTCGGCTCTCCTTGTACCGGTTCTGATATGGGAATCAGCCCCCGAATACCGTGAGCCCCCGCTCACCTCGACGGCGGCGATTCCGATTCTAGCAAGCTCGCCGGCCAACCATACGGACTCGTCGGGAACGATTCCTCCTTCGATGAAATCGGAAGAGCCCAATTTTACAAGGATCGGATAAGCGTCTCCGAGAACGCTTTTAAGCCCCTCGCAGATTTCAAAGAGGAAACGGCTTCGGCTGAGAAGAGATCCGCCGTAAGAATCCGTCCTCTTGTTCCAGACGGGCGAGAGAAATTGGTTGATCAGGTACCCGTGCGCGGCGTGAATCTGCAGCGCATCGAAACCTGCCTCTTTCGCCCTTCTTCCGGCCTGGATGAACGCCTCGATAGTCTCGTCGATCTCGCCTGCGGTCAATTCACGGGCATTTTCCCCATACAGATTCGTATAGGCAGAAGGGGCAACGATATCGCCCGTGATCCATTCCGGCCGGGTATGTCCCCCGGCATGATTGATCTGAATCGCCGTACGGGAGGCATACCGTTTGATTCGGGTCGTGATCCTTTGCAGATCCCCGATGCGCTCGTCCATGCAGATGCCCGACTGCCGGGGGGTACCGATGCCGTTTGGCAGAACGAACGCGTGTCCCACCACGATGAGACCGACTTCGCCCTTTGCAAGATCTTCGATCAAATCCGCCAGACCATCGGTGGGCCTGCCTTCCGGATCCGCCATCGCCTCCCAGGTGGCGGAGCGGACGAATCGATTCGGCAGGGACATGCCGCCGATTGCCGTTTCCTCGAACAGGATGGACATCACGGGTTGTTCCTGAAGCGGATGCCGAACTGGATGCCGGATGCTGGATGCTTGATGCCGGTTGCCGGAAATGAGGGCTCGATGCGGAGTTCAATCGAATCGTCCAGTATCCAGAAACGAGTATCCAGCATCCAGCATCCAGCGTCCAGTATCACAGCTCCCCTTTTTTCTTGTAGTAGTCTACCGCATCCTCCAGGATGCGGTGGATATCCTTCTCCACACCCTCCGGCAGCTCCGCCGGAGCGTGGGAAGCGAGAATCTTTTCCATTTTTCTTTTTGCGTTCGAAAGGACGTCCGGTTTTTCCTGCTTCCACTCGGCCAGGGGAATCCGATCAGCCACTGCCGGGAGGAACTGTTCGGTTTTCCACCATCTTCGGGTGTGTTCTTTATCCAGGAAGTGACCGGGAATGGAGCCCACCTGCGTGATGAGATTTACCGCGATGGTTTCTTCATCGATCTGTGCGCCTCTGAGGAATCGTCCGATCATTCCGGCCACATCGTCATCGATGATTGCCTGAACCGGATGGTATGTGAGCTCTGCATGAATCGCTCCGTGCAGATGAACGCCGTTTGCTCCGGAAAGTGCGCTTGTGAGCGCCGGAAGAGATTTTTCATATCCGCATTGGTAGTCGATCTTTTTCGCATTCACGCACCCGCTCAAGCAGTTGTTGATGGGAAGCCCATATCGGCGCCACATCTGATTGAAGACGACGGCATGCAAGGATCCTTCGATGGTTCCGAATGAAGGATTTCCCGTGTTCATATTCATCGGATTCACGAAGGAATTGACCACCACTCCGGTTCCCGGTCTCAACAACTGGATCAGAACAATTCCGGCGATCAGCTCCGCATTATGAACAACAGTCGCTCCCGCAATGGTAGCGGGAAGTGTACCCCCCATCACTCCCCCGCTGGTGATATGAATCGGAAAGCCGGCCTCCACGAATCGAAAGAGCGCGCGGATCGATTCTCCATAATAGGTCAGCGGCGATGAGGCAAATACGCTGCAAAGAAAATCCATCTTTGCCGCCTGAGCCATCTGAACGGCAAAAATTTCGCTCTCTTTCTGATAACCGGTGCGCAGGACCTTGCCTGTATTCCGGATCTGGTTCGCGGTGCTCTCCAGGATCCACATCACCGGAGAAACCCCTTCCATTTCGAAATACGGGGTATAGGGAGTCAGAAAATGCACATGGGGAAGCGCATCGAGCACCCGAACCCCTTCGGCATGTTCCTCCCGGGTGGCCGTCCGCGGCTCCCAGGTTTCGAGATCGATGATGCGCATTCCCGGAAAGGATGAAAAATATACCGTGTTTCCTCCGATTCGCAGGTTTTTTTCCGGATCTCTCGCCCTTATCAGAAAGCTTGACGGGCATTTCGAGAGGCAGTCTTCGGCGAGTCCTTCAGGGATCCGCACCCGGTCGGAATCGACGATTTCACAGCCTGCACCGCGAAAAACCTTCAGCGCCCCTTCATCCAGAAATCGGACCCCGCTGCTGCGAAGGGTTTCCAATGTCGCCCGGTGGACGGCCTCCACCTGCTCGCCGGGCATGATCTCGAAAACCGGCACCTTCCTTTCGAATCCGGGTAAAATCATTTTCCCACTCCCCTTTCGGATATCACCGGGTCACCCAACGCAATGCAAGCTCTGCTGCGCGAGGTGCGGTGGACTCGTAACCATCCGCACCGATTCGATCGGAGAATTCCTGCGTCACGGCAGCCCCGCCTACCATGATTTTTATCCGATCCCTCAACCCGGAGGTTTTTAGCGATTCGATCACCTTTTTCTGTTCCATCAGTGTGGTCGTCATCAGGGCCGAAAGGGCAAGGATGTCGGGAGCATGTTTTTCAACGGCATCCGCAAATTCCCGGGCGCCGATGTTGACGCCAAGGTCGATGACCTCGAAACCCGCGGCTCTGATCAGGGTTGCCACCATATTTTTTCCGATATCGTGGACATCCCCGGCTACTGTACCGATGAGCACCCGGCCCTTGCTTTCCTGTTTCTGTCCTCTTCGGGCGATTTCCTGCTGTACGATTTCCATCGCTGCCTGCATGGCGGCACCCGCGGCCACGAGCTCGGGAAGAAACAGCGTCCCCTCTCCGAAAGCCTGTCCCACCTGCCGGATGGCTTCAATCATCTGCCTTACGGTCACGATCGGATCGATATCCGCTTCCACCGATTTCACAGCCCACTGCCTCGCCGATCCGGGATCGTACTTCAGAATCGATTGGATCAGGTTTTTTACGATTTCTTCTTTGTTTGCATTCATAGGGTCTTTCCTCTCATCGGATATCTATCGTAAGCCCTAAGCCAACCTGCGCTTCTTGTCAAGTCGACAACCAACCCGCCGAAAAGACAGCACGCCCGTCGCTTTGTTTTTGACAGGCACGGCCGATGCAGGCTATAAATAATACTTTTTGCAAAATCAGAGGAGTACAATGGAATATTTCATTTGCGTCATCGGCATGGTCATGATCATGGAGGGGCTTCCCTACTTCGCTTTTCCGGACAGGATGAAGGTTTGGGTGACAAAGATTCTGGAAATGCAGGAATCCGCCCTCCGGCGGATGGGATTCCTGTTGATGTGCTTCGGTCTGTTCCTGGTATATGTGGCGAAAGGGTGATTTCCGGTGTTTTCTCTCTGCGACTACCACTACGAACTTCCCGGGGAGCTGATCGCCCAGCATCCGGCGCCTGCCCGGGATCGCTGCCGGCTGCTCCTTCTGGACCGGAAAACCGGAAGACGAACCCACTGCCAATTCTGCAGCCTCTCCGATTTCCTGAACCCTTCCGATGTGCTGGTCGTCAACAATACCCGGGTCATTCCGGGACGGCTTTCCGGCAAAAAGGAAACCGGTGGAAAAGTCGAGCTTCTGCTTCTCGACTATGGCACTCCGCGGGGTACCGGGAAACCGGGTTCTGGCCTCTTGTACGAGTGCCTGATGAAATCCTCCAAGAAAGCCAAACCGGGAACCGTGCTTCGATTCGAAAAGGGGCTTTCGGCGGAAGTCATCGCTGCGGCCGACGGCCGGGCGACCGTCCGATTCATGTGCGAGGGAGACTTCGGGCAGATGCTCGAGGAAGTCGGACAGGTTCCGCTGCCGCCTTATATCCACCGGCATCCGGATGCCGGGCTCGACGACAAGACAGCCTACCAGACCGTTTATGCCAGCCGCAGTGGGGCCGTTGCCGCCCCCACAGCGGGCCTGCACTTCAGCCGGGAGATGCTGGATGCATTGAAAACCCGAGGCGTCCGGATCGTCGAGATTACGCTGCATATCGGCTACGGCACCTTTCAGCCCGTACGGTCCGCCGACATCCGCTGCCATCGGATGCATCCGGAGTGGTTTCATATTTCGAGGGAGGCTGCAGGCATCCTCTCTGAAGCCAGATCGTCCGGCAGCCGGATCGTCGCCGTGGGGACGACCGCGGTGCGCTCTCTGGAATTTGCCGCAGATGCGGAGGGGAATGTGCAGGAAGGCTCCGGGGATTGCGACCTTTTTATCTATCCCGGCTACCGGTTCAAATTCGTGGATGCCTTGCTGACCAACTTTCATCTGCCCGAGTCGACGCTTCTGATGCTGGTATCGGCGTTTGCCGGGCGGGAACGGATTCTTGAGGCCTACAGGGAGGCGATCGAAGAAAGGTATCGGTTTTTCAGCTACGGCGATGCCATGTTGATCGTGTGATCCGTAACTATGCTGACCTTCACTATCGAAGCCAATTGCGACAAGACCCGGGCCCGCACCGGAACCATCGAAACCTCGCGCGGGGAGATAAAAACTCCGGTTTTCATGCCCGTCGGCACCCTCGGCACGGTCAAAGCGCTGGCGCCCGAGGATCTTCTCGAAGCCGGAACGCGCATCCTGCTGGGCAACACCTACCATCTCTATCTTCGGCCCGGCCCCGAAGTCATCGGGCTTTTTGCAGGTTTGCACCGCTTCATGAATTGGAAAGGGCCGATTCTGACGGACAGCGGCGGCTTTCAGATCTTCTCCCTTGCCAAAATGTCGAAACTCGACACCGAAGGGGTGGTCTTTCAATCCCACATCGACGGATCCCCGCACCGGCTGACCCCGGAAAAAGCGGTTGCGCTGCAGCAGACTTTCGGCTCGGACATCCTGATGTGCCTGGACGAATGCATCCCCTACCCTTCGGAGCGGAAGGCTGCGGAAAGGGCGATGGAACGGACTTCACTCTGGGCGAACCGGTGTAAAAAATCCTGGCGGGAAATGGAATCTCCGGCGGGGGATCTGTTCGGAATCGTCCAGGGCGGGATGTTTCCGGATCTCAGAGAGCGCTCCGCCGGAGAGATCGTAGATATCGATTTCCCCGGATATGCGGTCGGAGGATTGAGCGTGGGGGAGCCGAAAGAACGGATGCTTGAGATCGGAGCCCTTTCTCTCTCGCATCTTCCGGATGAAAAGCCCAAATACATCATGGGCGTCGGAACCCCGGAAGATATCGTCGAGCTGACGGCGCTGGGAGCCGATATGTTCGACTGCGTGATGCCGACAAGAAACGCCAGAAACGGACAGCTTTTTACCGACTGCGGAAACCTCAATATCTCCAACGCGCGGTTCCGATTCGACACCGGTCCGGTCGAATCCGAATGCCGCTGCTATACCTGCCGGAACTACTCGAGGGCCTACCTCCGGCACCTCTATCTATCCAGAGAGCTTCTTGCATATCGACTCAATACGATTCATAATATCTTTTTCTATCATCGGCTGACGGCGCGGATCCGGAAGGCCGTTTCCGAAAAAAATTTCGCCGCATTCAGAAAGGATTTTGTTCGAAAGCGGAAAACCTCAAACGAAACCGCGATCCCGGGAGAAAACAAGACGCGGAGAGACGGGGACGTGGAGACGCGGGCTTTATCAATGCCCAATGCAGAATCATGATGAAGAGAACGGGGTCTTTACTTGAACATTGGACGTTGGAAATTGGACATTGATTGGGTGCCGGCCCCTTCCTATCGAAAGGAGACGGATGATGAAACGGAAAGTGGAGGCTGAGTTGAAGCGGATTCGGCCTATGCTTCAGGCCGACGGCGGAGATGTAGAACTGGTCGGTGTGGAGGGTGGAATCGTTAAAGTTCGCCTGAAAGGAGCCTGTGCCGGATGCCCCATGTCGCAGATGACCTTAAAAAACGGTATCGAGCGGCTGATCAAGGAGCGAATCCCGGAAGTGAGCGCAGTCGAGTCGGTATAACCAGGTTTCAGGTGTCGGGTTTCGGGTGTCAGGGGAAGAGGCCGGGTGAAATCGCCTGAAATCGGAACCGCGTTCCGATGCCTCCCGGCAGGCAGGCTTCTGCGCCGGAACTGACACCTGACACCCGACACCTGAAACCTTCAACTTGAAGGAGTTGAAATGACCATTTCTAAGAACGTTGAATCGTTTATCACACGATCTTCCTGGATTCGAAAGATGTTCGAGGAGGGAACCCGGCTCAAGAGCCTCCACGGGGCCGAAAACGTGTTCGATTTCAGCCTGGGAAACCCCAACCTGAGCCCGCCGGAATCCTTTGACCGGGTCCTCAGGGAGCTTGTAAACGGCGGCGGCCCCGGTATTCACGGCTACATGCCGAATGCGGGATACCCGGATGTCTGCCGGTCGGTCGCTCAGTATCTTTCCAGAGAGCAGCAGATCGAAATTTCCGGAAAAGAGATCATCATGACCTGCGGCGCCGCAGGGGGGCTCAATATCACCCTGAAGGCGATCCTCGATCTCGGCGACGAGGTGATCACCCCGGCCCCCTATTTCGTGGAATACGGCTTCTACGCAGGCAACCACGGCGGGGTGCTGAAGCCGGTCCCCACGCTTGCCGATTTTACGCTCGATCTGGACGCCTTGTCCGATGCTATAAACGAGCGGACCAAAGCGGTGCTGATCAATTTCCCGAACAACCCGACAGGACAGGTCTATACCGAAGAAACCCTCCGCCGGCTTGGCGAAGTGCTGAAGGGAGGGGGCGATCGCTTCGGTCGGACGATATACCTGATTTCAGATGAACCCTACCGGAAAATCGTCTACGACGGATACGTCCCACCCAGTGTTTTTTCCTGCTACGACGAGAGCATCGTCGTAACCTCCTATTCCAAAGACATCTCGATTGCCGGGGAGCGGATCGGGTTTGCCGCCGTAAGTCCGAAGGCAACTTATAAAGATCTCCTGTTGTCCGGTATGACGCTGGCAAACCGGATCCTCGGATTCGTCAGCGCTCCGGCCCTGATGCAGCGGGTGGTCGGCGCCATTCAGGGGGCCTGCGTGGATGTTTCCGAATACGCCAGGAAGCGCGATCTTTTCTGCAACGGCCTTTTCGACTGCGGCTACCGGTTCGTAAAACCTTTGGGAGCGTTCTATCTTTTCCCCGAAGCACCGATTAAAGACGATGTGCGCTTCGTTCAGGCGCTGCAGGAAGAGCGGATCCTTGTGGTCCCGGGAAGCGGCTTCGGCGGCCCCGGGCATTTCCGTATCGCCTACTGCGTAGCGGATAAGACCATCATCGATGCGCTTCCCGGATTCAGGCGGGTGATGAAAAAATATCGTTAAGGAGGAAGCCATGAAGGTTCTCAAGATCGATCACCTCGGGGTTGCGGTAAACAGCATCGGCGAGGGGAAGAAGTTTTGGACCGACATTCTGGGGCTTCATTTCCAGGGAGCCGAAACCGTGGAAGAGCAAAAGGTGACCACCGCCTTTTTCCCCGTGGGAGAAAGCGAGGTGGAGCTGCTGGAATCCACCTCTCCGGACGGCCCCATCGCAAAATACTTGGAAAAAAAGGGGGAAGGCATCCAGCATATCGCCTTTCGGGTCGAAAATATCGATGCCGCACTGGCCGAGCTGAAATCAAAGGGGATTCGGCTCATCGATGAGAACCCCAGAGCCGGCGCCGGAGGGGCAAGAATCGCATTTTTACACCCGAAATCGACCGGCGGTATTCTGGTTGAACTCTGTGAAAGGAAATAAGGAGGAGGACATGGCGGACCATCCGGATTTGAAGAATTGGAGCCGACTCGCGGAAAAGGAGCTTCGGGGGAAACCGGTCGATTCGTTGCAGTGGATGAGCCCCGAAGGAATTCCGATCAAGCCGCTCTATACGGCCGAAGACCTGGAAAACATCGAGCACATCGGTACGCTTCCCGGTTTTCCTCCGTATGTGCGGGGAGTCCGGGCGACCATGTATGCCGGGCGCCCCTGGACGATCCGGCAGTATGCCGGGTTTTCCACAGCCAAGGAATCGAACCGGTTTTACCGGAAGGCGCTGGCAGCCGGACAGAAAGGGCTTTCGGTGGCATTCGATCTTCCCACCCACAGGGGCTATGATTCAGACCATCCGCGGGTAATCGGAGATGTCGGAAAGGCGGGAGTGGCCATCGACTCGGTAGAGGATATGAAGATTCTCTTCGATCAGATCCCGCTGGATGTGATGTCGGTTTCGATGACCATGAACGGTGCGGTGCTGCCGGTGCTCGCAAACTACATCGTTGCGGCCGAAGAGCAGGGCGTCTCCAAAGAGAAGCTGACCGGAACCATTCAAAACGATATCCTCAAAGAATATCTGACCCGAAACACCTATATCTATCCGCCGGAGCCCTCCATACGGATCGTCGGCGATATCATTCAATACTGTTCGAAAAACATGCCCCGGTACAACACTATCAGCATCAGCGGGTACCACATGATGGAAGCCGGAGCAAATTCGGTCCTGCAGCTTGCCTTTACCATGGCAGACGGCCTGGAATACGTCCGAACCGCCCTGAGCACGGGGCTGAACATCGATGAGTTTGCCCCCCGGCTCTCCTTTTTCTTCGGGATCGGCATGAATTTTTTCATGGATATCGCCATGCTGCGGGCAGCCCGGCTCCTTTGGGCGGAGCTGATGCAGCGCTTCGAACCGAAGGATCCCAACTCCCTCATGCTGCGGACCCACTGCCAGACATCCGGGTGGAGCCTCACGCTTCAGGATCCCTACAACAACATCGTTCGAACCACCCTGGAGTGCCTGTCCGCCGTTCTGGGGGGAACCCAGTCGCTGCACACAAACTCCTTCGATGAGGCCGTTGGGCTTCCGACCCCTCTTTCTTCCAGGATCTCCAGAAACACCCAGATCATCGTTCAGGAGGAAACCCAGATCTGCCGCGTGGTGGATCCCCTGGGTGGGTCCTACTACGTCGAATCGCTGACCCACTCGCTTGCCCGCGAGGCAAGAAAGATCATCCGGGAAGTGGAAGATATGGGGGGCATGGCCAAGGCGATCATGTCCGGAATGCCCAAGATGCGGGTCGAGGAGTCTGCCGCCAGGGCCCAGGCGCGAATCGATCAGGGCAGAGACACCATCGTCGGGGTAAACAAGTACAAGCTCGAGGAAGAGGTCGAAATCGAGGCTTTCGAAGTTCCGGCCACCGTGCGCGAAGAGCAGATTCAAAGACTCAAAGAGATCCGGACCTCGCGCGACCGGGCAGCCGTCGAAAAAGCGCTCAAGGAGATTACACGGAGGGCCGCATCCGGAGGCAACCTGCTCGAAGCGTGCATCCCGGCGGCAAGGTCGCGGGCGACGGTCGGCGAAATTTCGGAGGCCATGGAAAAAGTCTTCGGCCGGTACGTGGCGACCACCCAGTGCGTGTCGAGAGTCTATGCGGCGGAATACGGAGACGACGAAATCATCGCCTCCATCCGGAAGCGAACGGACAAGTTTCTGGAACAGGAGGGGAGGCGGCCGAGGATGCTGGTGACCAAGATGGGCCAGGACGGGCACGATCGGGGGATCAAGGTGATTGCCACCGGGTTTGCCGACCTCGGATTCGATGTCGACATCAGCCCGATGTTTCAGACCCCCGCTGAAGCCGCCCGCATGGCAATCGAAAACGATGTCCATGTGGTGGGCGTTTCATCGCTTGTGGCCGGACATAAGGTACTGGTTCCGCAGCTCATCGAGGCGCTTGCGGCCGAAGGGGGGGAAGACATCGCAGTAATCGTAGGCGGCATCATCCCGACCGTCGACACCGATTTTTTGCATGGAAAAGGGGTCTCCGCCGTATTCGGACCCGGAACTTCGATCACCCAAGCCGCAAACAAGGTTTTAAACGTACTCGAACAAAAAGCATGAAAACCTGGGAAAACCCCCAGACTTATGTCGCCGGGGTGCTCGAAGGAAACAGGCGGGCTCTGGCCAAGACCATCACGCTAATCGAGAGCGCGCGCCCCGAACACCAGGCACGGGCGAGGACGATTCTCGATCAGTTGCTCCCCCACACCGGAAAGTCCGTGCGCCTGGGAATCACCGGAGTTCCGGGTGTCGGGAAAAGCACCTTTATCGAGCAGCTCGGGATGATGCTGGTCGTCAAAGGGCATCGGGTGGCGGTGCTGGCCGTCGATCCCAGCAGCGCAAGGAGCGGCGGAAGCGTGATGGCCGATAAAACCCGGATGGAAAAACTTTCGGCGGTTGAGGGTGCATTCATCCGGCCGTCGCCTTCCGGAGGAACCTTGGGAGGCGTTGCCGGCAAGACCCGGGAAACGATGCTCGTCTGTGAGGCCGCAGGTTTCGATGTGGTCATCGTCGAAACCCTCGGTGTCGGGCAGTCCGAAATCCGGGTGGCTTCCATGGTCGATTTCTTTCTGGTACTGATGCTCGCCGGTGCCGGCGACGAGCTCCAGGGCATCAAGAAGGGGATCCTGGAGATGGCAGACGCCATCGCCATCAACAAGGCCGATGGGGACAACGTAGAGAAGGCGGAAAAAGCCAAAACCGCCTACGCCGCAGCATTAAGCCTGCTTCACCCGACGTCTCCTTCCTGGATGCCTCCGGTACTCACCTGCAGTGCAATCGAAGCCAGTGGGATCGATGAGATCTGGAAAGCGGTATTGAACCACCGGGAAAGGCTGGGCGAATCCGGGGAGCTTGCCGAGAAAAGAAGGCGGCAGGCTCTGGATTGGATGTGGTCCCTGGTGGAGCAGGGGCTCAGAAATCGCTTCTACAGAAACCCGGACATCAAAAGCCTTTTGCCGAAGATCACCCGCGAAGTGGAAGGGGGGCTGACGGCTCCCACCGATGCAGCCCACGTGCTGCTCTCGCTTTTAAATTCCAAGGCGAGCGACAGGGAAGAGGAAAAAGAATTCTATTGAGGGGTCTTTGGTTATTGGGTTATTGGATTATTAGGTGATTGGTCATCCGATAGTCAATGACGGGTGACAGAATAACCCATTCACCATTTAAAACGAAAGGAAGCGAGCGGATGGGCGGCACCGAAGAAAAGATCAGCCAACTGAAGGAGCGGGAAAGGGACATTCAACGGATGGGGGGCGAAAAAGCCGTCTCCGAGCAGCGAGCGAAGGGGAAGCTGACCGCCCGCGACCGGCTGAACCTGTTTTTTGACCCGGGTACGTTCCGGGAAATCGATATGTTCGTCACCCACCGCTGCGTCCATTTCGGGATGGAAAAGGTCGAAATCCCCTCGGATGCCGTCATCACCGGACACGGCAGGGTCGACGGGCGGCCGGTTTTTGCGTTTGCCCAGGATTTCACCTCCAGGGCGGGAAGCCTCGGAGAGATGCACTCCAGAAAAATATGCAAGGCGATGGATCTCGCTTTAAAAGCCGGTGTGCCCTTTGTCGGAATGAACGATTCGGGCGGGGCCAGAATCCAGGAGGGGGTCGATGCGCTGGCGGGCTATGGGGACATCTTTTACCGCAATTCCGTTGCCTCCGGAGTGATCCCCCAGATTTCCGCCATCATGGGGCCGACCGCCGGAGGTGCCGTCTATTCCCCGGCCATGACCGACTTCATCTTCATGGTAAAAAATACCAGCTACATGTTCATCACCGGCCCTGAAGTCATCAAGGCGGTCACGGGAGAGGCGATTACCTTCGAAGATCTGGGCGGGGCCATGACCCACAACAAAAAAAGCGGCGTTGCCCAGTTTGCCTGTGAAGACGATGCGGACGCCATCGCGCGGATCAAAAAGCTTCTTTCCTATCTTCCTTCAAACAACATGGAAGATCCGCCCCGCGTGGAAACCGGAGACGACCCGATGCGGACATCCCCCGGGCTCGATACCATCATCCCGGAGAATCCCCGGAGATCCTACGATATGATCGAGGTCATCCGCGCAATCGTCGACAACGGGGAAATCCTGGAACCCCACGAGCATTATGCCACCAATATGATCGTATGTTTTGCCCGGCTCAACGGGCGAACCATCGGGATCATCGCCAACCAGCCCC
This sequence comes from Desulfobacteraceae bacterium, assembly GCA_003599475.1. The sequence continues at coordinate 24,488 of QZKK01000164.1, read as the reverse complement.
GGATCAAGGCCGGATGCCTTGACGTCGATGCCTCCGACAAGGCCACCCGGTTTATCCGCTTCTGCGATTCCTTCAACATCCCGCTGCTGACCATCTCGGATGTTCCGGGTTACCTCCCGGGCAGCCGCCAGGAATGGGGAGGCATCATCCGACACGGGGCCAAACTGCTCTGGTGCTACTCGGAGGCCACCGTCCCGAAGCTTCTGCTGATTACCCGCAAGGCGTACGGAGGCGCATACATCGCCATGTCTTCCAAGCATCTGGGAGCGGACATGGCCTTTGCCTGGCCTACTGCGGAAATTGCGGTCATGGGGGCCGAGGGGGCGGCAAACGTCATCCACCGCAGGGAGATCACGGGAGCCGAAGATCCGGCAGCCAAACGAAAGGAAAAGATTGCCGAGTACGAAGACCTCTTCTCCAATCCATACTGGGCCGCACGGCGCGGTTATATCGATGCGGTGATCGCACCCCATGAAACCCGGCCCCGCCTGATCGAAGCGCTGGAGGTGATGTGCACCAAGAGGGAGATCCGGCCTCCCAAAAAGCATGGCAACATCCCGATGTGAATGATCAATTTTTAATGTCCAATTTTCAATGAAAGAAGAATGGTCCGTAGCGAACGACCAAAGACGAATCGGGGAACGAAATGGATGATAAGAAGCGGGCCGCAGCGGTCGCCGCGGTAACGGCGTATCTAAGGAAAGAAGAGGAAGGTAGAATTCAGCCTTTCGACACGGCTCCGGAAGCGGCATTTTCCAACCTCTGGGGGATCAGCGGCCGCCAGGCGCAGATGCAGCTTCGGAGCATGATGCAGCTCAAGGCTTTTCACGGCTCCCGGATGCGGTAGCGGATCGTATGGGAAATCCGCATTTCTCGCGCAGAGCCGCAGAGGCCTCCGGGCCGCCATGCCGGAATCTCTCGGCTTTTTTCGTGTATTTCGTGTGTTTCGTGGTTTAACTTGAAAGATCAACTGAGGGAAGGGAGAATCGAATCGATGTACGATCATGATCGGATCAAAATGACACGCATGGAATATGGAAAAAACCGCTCGAAGGCGAAAAATCCCCTCAAGGTGATGGATTTGACTCTAAGAGACGGGCACCAGTCCCTTTTTGCCACTCGAGGCCGCACCGAGGATATGATCCCGGTTGCCGAGATGATGGACGAGGTGGGTTTCTGGGGGATGGAGACCTGGGGAGGGGCGACGTTCGACACCATGCACCGTTTCTTGAACGAAGATCCCTGGGAACGGATCCGGACGCTCAAGCGCTATATCAGAAAAACGCCTTTTTCCATGCTGCTGCGGGGGCAGAACCTGGTCGGCTACCGGAACTATGCAGACGATGTGGCCGAGGTCTTTGTGGAGCGGTCGGCGGAAAACGGCATCGACATCTTCCGGACCTTCGATGCGCTGAATGACTATCGAAACTTCGAGACCGTCGTTCCGGTCATCAAGCGCTGCGGAAAACACTTCCAGGGATGCATCTGCTACTCTCTTACCGAGCCGAGGCTTGGCGGAGAAGTCTACAACCTCGAATACTACATTCAAAAGGCAAAAGAGCTTGTGGCCATGGAGGCTGACAGCATCTGCATCAAGGACATGGCAAGCCTCCTTGCTCCTTACGATGCCTACACCATCGTAAAAGAGCTCAAAAAATTCGCCAAGGTCCCCATCCACCTGCACAGCCATTTCACTTCCGGAATGGCGCCCATGACGCTCCTCAAAGCGTCCGAGGCCGGAGTGGATATCGTCGATACCTGCATGGCCCCGTACGCCTACCGAACCTCGCACACGGCAATCGAACCGCTGGTGATGACGCTTCTCGGAACCAATCGGGACACCGGCTTCGACATCGAACACCTGGCGGCGATCAACGAGATCCTCGAGAAAGAGGTGTTGCCCAAGTACCGGCACCTGTTGGACGACACCAAGGTATCGGTGATCGATATCAACGTGCTTCTCCACCAGACCCCGGGCGGCATGCTGTCGAATCTGGTCAATCAGTTGAGGGAGATGGACGCCATCGACAAAATCGATGAGGTCTACCGGCAGCTTCCCCGCGTGAGGAAGGTTCTGGGCCAGGTTCCGCTTGTCACCCCCACCAGCCAGATCGTGGGGATCCAGACGGTAAACAATGTGCTCTTCGACGATGAAAAAGAATCCTACAAGATGATCACCTCCCAGGTAAAGGACCTCTGCTACGGCCTTTACGGGAAAACGGCGGTTCCGATCGATTCCGAGGTGCAGAAAAAGGCTTTGAAGGGATACCCCAGGGGAGAGGAGCCGATCACCTGCCGGCCGGGGGAAATCCTGGAACCGGAGCTCGGAAAAGCCAAAGAGGAGGTCAAGGGGCTGGCCAAAAACATCGACGATGTGCTGATCTATGCACTCTATCCGGTGACCGGGAAACGGTTCCTGAACTGGAAATACGGAAAGGAGCCGGTTCCCGATGATGTGAAGCCCAGGACTCTGGAAGAAATCAAGGCAGAGCGGGAACGACTGGAAAAGGCGAAGTCCGGAAAGGCGGTCGAAGAGCCGGCAAAGAAAGCCCCCGTAAAGGGGCCGGCACTGCGGACCTTCAACGTATTTATCGATGACGATTACTTCGAGGTGGGTGTCGAAGAGGTGGGCGGTAAGGCAGCTCCGGCACGAATCCGCACCGCTCCATCCGGGGCGGCCTCTGTCAAGGCGGAGCCGGTCAAAGCACCTCCCATGAAGCCGGAGCCTGCGGCTGCACCGGACGGCACCCCGCTTCTGGCCCCCCTTCCCGGCATGGTGATCAGCTTCGAGAAGCAGCCGGGGGATGCGGTTGAAGCGGGGGATACGGTGGTCATCCTCGAAGCCATGAAGATGGAAAATGCCATCAAATCCGATGTGAGCGGAACCATCAAAGCCGTATACTTCAAAAGCGGCGACAAGGTGGGAAAAAACGACGTGCTCTGTCTGATCGGTTGAGGATGCTGGATGCTGGGTACTGGATGCTGGATGCCGGATCGCAGGAGTTTATTTTGTCGGATCAATCCCGCCACCGCTAGCGTCGGGAAACGATTCGACTCCCATGATCCATTCACCTCAAGGCGAAATATCGAGCATCCAGCATACAGTACCCAGCATCAAGCCCGCCCGAGGGGCGCTAACTTGAAGGGGGAGTCACCGAAATGAAAATTCATGAATACCAGGCCAAGGAGTTGTTCGGAAAGTACGGCGTCCCGATTCCGGAGGGGGGAGTGGCGTTCAGCCCTCAGGAGGCGAAAACGATTGCCGAGAGGATCGGGCGTTATCCGGTGGTGGTGAAAGCACAGATTCATGCCGGCGGGCGCGGAAAAGGGGGGGGCGTCAAGCTCGCAGATTCCGCAGCGGATGCGGAGCGGATCGCAAAACAGATGCTCGGCATGACGCTTGTCACCCATCAGACCGGACCCGAAGGGAAGCAGGTCCGGAAGGTGCTGATCGAACAGGGGCTCGACATCGCAAAAGAGATCTATCTGAGTCTTCTTCCGGACAGGGCCTCGGCTACGATCGTGCTGATGGCAAGCGAAGCCGGAGGCATGGACATCGAGGCGGTGGCGGCAAAAACCCCGGAAAAGATCATCCGGGTCTATATCGATCCGACCTACGGCATCCAGCCCTTCCATTGCCGGCAGGCGGCATTCGGGCTGAAGCTTTCCGATGCCGTCGTGAAGCAGTTTGTCCCCATGGTGCAGAAGGTGTATCGGCTCTTTGCCGACTACGACTGCTCGCTTGTCGAAATCAACCCTCTGGTGATCACCGCCTCGGATGCGGTCATCGCTCTCGATGCAAAGATCAACTTCGACGACAACGCCCTCTTCCGCCACAAACAGATCCTGGAGTACCGGGATATCGCCGAAGAGGACCCGCTCGATGTGGAAGCCTCCAAGTTCGATCTCAACTACATCAACCTCGACGGAGACATCGGAAACATGGTAAACGGCGCCGGGCTTGCCATGGCCACCATGGATATCATCAAGAGAGCCGGGGCGGAACCCGCAAATTTCCTCGATGTCGGCGGCGGTGCGAGTGCGGCGAAGGTGGAAAACGGCTTCAAGATCATCCTCCGGGACAAAAAGGTAAAAGGGATCTTCATCAACATCTTCGGCGGCATTCTTCGCTGCGACGAACTGGCCAAAGGCGTGGTCCAGGCGGCAAGGAAGACGGAGATCAGGGTTCCGGTGGTGATTCGAATGGAAGGGACCAACGTGGAGGAAGGAAGAAGAATCCTTGCCGAGTCCGGCATGAATCTGACCACGGCCGTAGATCTGAAAGATGCTGCTGAAAAGGTCGCTCAACTGGTAAAAGAATAGGAGGGATACAAGCCGTGAGTATTTTCGCCGACAAATCGACTCGGGTGCTTGTCCAGGGGATTACCGGGAAAGAAGGGCAGTTCCATACGAAACAGTGCATCGCCTACGGCACGAAGGTGGTTGCCGGGGTGACTCCCGGAAAGGGCGGACAAAAAATGGATGATGTCCCGGTGTTCAATACGGTCAAAGAGGCGGTCGAAGAGACCGGGGCAAACTGCTCCATGATCTTTGTCCCCCCCGCATTTGCCGCCGATGCCATGATGGAAGCCGCCGACTCGGGGGTGAAACTGATCGTTGCCATCACCGAGGGGGTTCCGGTCCTGGACATGATGCGGGTAAAAAGCTTCCTATCAAAAAAGAAAGTGCGCATGATCGGCCCGAACTGCCCCGGCATCATCACCCCAGGCGAATGCAAGATCGGGATCATGCCCGGACACATCCACAAAACCGGAGGCCCTGTCGGGGTCGTATCCCGCTCCGGAACCCTCACCTACGAGGTGGTCTACCAGTTGACCCGCCAGGGGATCGGGCAGACCACCTGCATCGGAATCGGAGGAGACCCAGTCCAGGGGACCCCCTTCATCGACTGCCTGGAAGCTTTCGAAGGCGATCCTGAAACCAAAGGCGTGGTGATGGTAGGAGAAATCGGAGGGGGTGCAGAAGAAGACGCCGCGGCCTTTGTCTCGGCGCACATGAGCAAACCCGTAGTCGGCTTCATCGCAGGGCTTACCGCCCCTCCCGGCCGCCGCATGGGACATGCCGGAGCCATCATCTCCGGCGGCAGCGGAACCGCCCAGGGAAAGATCGCCGCCATGAAAAAAAGCGGAATCCACGTCTGCGAAGACCTCGGCACCCTCGGCGAGCTGTGCGCAAAGGTTTTTCCCCGTTGAGCGGCAAAGGGAGCCCCCCGACGGAAAGCCTTAGGGTTGCACCTTGGCAATTGCCATGCTATTTTGCCAAAATAAGGAGGCAAAATGGAAACCTCAGTAGACAGATTCGGTCGTATTTTAATACCCAAAAGAGTCCGAGACGATTTCAACCTAAAGGCCGGAACTCTCATCCGTATTGAAAAAAGTGACCAGGCGATCATCCTGACACCTTTTCACGGGGAACCCAATTTGAAGGTGAAAGAGGGTGTACTGGTCTATTCGGGCACGCCCATGGAAGATGTCGGTGAAGCATTGGCCAGGCATCGCGAAGAGAGAATCAGATCGATTCGGAAATGAAGATTTTATTCGATACCTCCGTACTTATTGCGGCATTGATTGAATCTCATCCCATGCATGGGAGAGCGTTTCCTTGGCTGAAAAAAGCGAAACGGCTCCCTTCAGAAGGAGAAACACATGCTGCCCGGTGAACAGGAAAAGGCTTACAAGGACTTCTACAATTCAGCCCGCAACAACAAGATCCTCGATCCTAAAACGACGCTCATGATCCATCTTGCTTCGGCGATGGCCTTTGCATGCTACCCTTGAATGGAGCACTACCTTGGCGTTGCCAGGGAGGAGGGCCTTACGGAGGAAGAAGTTGGAGCCGTCCAAGCGATCGTGATGGCAGTCGCTGCAGGAAGAATCAATGCGCAGCTCCGTGATGTACGTTCGAGGGAGGAATGATCACCCGGGCAGTCGCACCCGGCAGCCTTCTCCGGCTTACCCCTTTACCAGCAACGCCGATCCGAGGGCCCCTGAGATCGCCACAGCGGCAGCCAGGAGAAATGCCGGGGAAAAGGAGCCCGCCGCATCGGCGATGATCCCGCCGACGAAGGGTCCAAGCACCTGCCCGGTCCCCATGAAGAGGGTGATGAACCCCAGGGCCGCCGGAGAAAGCCTGGGTCCCAGCATGTCGCCGCAGGCGGCAACGACGATCGCCGGAACGCTCCAGGCGGAAAGTCCAAAAAGAACCGCCGAGAGCGTAAAGGACAAGGGCGACTCCCCCATGGCAAAGAGACCGAAGGCAGTCGCCTGGATCAGGTAAACGACAGTCAGGGCTTTGCTGCGCCCCATAAAATCCGATGCGGTGCCCCAGACGATGCCGCACAGCAGGCTGACCCATCCCATCATCATGAAAAGTGTTCCCGCATCCGCCGCCGTATATCCGGCGTCCTGGATCAGAAACTTGAAAAAAAATGTCATGTAGATGACATAAGAGAAGCCGAAGGCGCTGTAGACCAGGCCGAGTGCCCACACCGAAGGGGACAGATAGACGCTTCTCAACGGAAGGGCTTCAGGAGAGCTGCGTTTCCCGAGCTGGTCCTTTTCCTCCTCCCCGATCACGTTCAAGCCCATTTCAGACGGCCGATTCCGAAGAATAAAGTAAGAGGCGACCGCCGTCAGGATGGAGAAGCCCCCGAAAAGAAGCCAGCAGGTGCGCCAGGCGGCAGGACCCTGGATATCGCTGAGCCAGGGAACGAACCGCCCGGTGAAAATCAAGCCCAGCGACGAACCCGATACGGCCACCCCGGCGGCCAGGCCGCGCTTCCGGCTGGAAAACCAGGCCGGCCAAAGCCCCATCACGGCGATGTTTCCGCCTCCGCTTCCGATGCCCGTCAATCCTCTCCAGAGCGCAAACGCAAGGAAGCGGCCGGACAACCCTGTGCAGACCATCCCGATTCCCGCAAGGCCGAGCCCCAAAGAGGCCACTCGCCGGACACCGTAGTGTGTCGAAAGGGCTCCGCCCAGAATCGAAAAAAGGAGATATCCCGCCATGTTGAACGTCGCCAGCAGGCCGGCTTCCGCGTTGTTCATGCCGATATCGGCCTGCATGGCGGGAAGGACCATCGTATAGCCGAAGCGGGCCAGGCCCAGCGCGCTGAAAACCGAAAGCGTGCCGGCTGCAAGCACCGCCCACCCGTAATGAAGCCCGGTTTTTTTCAATTCCGGCACATCGGCAGCGCGGTTTTTTTCATGCGTCATTTCGCCTTTGTCGTCTTTCTTGTCGATTGGTTGTCGGCGGCAAACAAGAAAAGAAGGTTGGAATCCGGAAAGGATTAAATACGGCGCCGGTTCGGTTGTCAAGGGAACTTTCTTCACGGATTTCCGTTTTTGCGATAGAATGCTTACAGTACTGTTTCCTAACAGGGTTACCCTAAAAAGCTCCGGTTCGGGGTGAAATGTCTACGAAGGGAAGAGACCGAATGCCATGGCCCATCATTGAAGCCATCCATCTGAACAAGGCCTACACGGTGGACCATCGCAAAATCACGGTTTTGAAAGACGTCTCGCTTGCGGTGGCGCCGGGCGAATTCGTGGTGATCGCCGGCAGCAGCGGAAGCGGAAAGACGACGCTGCTGACCCTGCTCTCCGGGCTGGACCACCCTTCCTCCGGACAGGTTTTTATCGATCGACGCGATATTACAGACGCATCGGAAGATGCGCTGGCACCGCTTCGCAACAGCATGTTCGGATTTGTTTTTCAATCGTTTCACCTCGTACCCTCCATGACGGCCATGGAAAACATCATGTTCCCGGCGGAATTGCTGGGGCGGCCGGATGCGGAAGAAAAAGCCAGGCGGCTGCTTGAACGGGTCGGTCTCGAAGACCGGGCGCACAATTTCCCGAGCCAGCTCTCCGGCGGCGAAAAACAGCGGATTAGCCTGTGCAGGGCCATGATCAACGATCCGAAACTGCTTTTCGCCGATGAACCCACCGGCAATCTCGATTCGCAAAACGGCCGGCTCGTATTGACACAGATGCTTGAACTGAAAGCCGAAAAGGGGGCTACCCTGATCCTGGTAACCCACAATCCGGAGATTGCATCGGCGGCGGATCGTGTGATGACTCTCAAAGACGGCTCCTTGACAGGATAACCCCGGCATGATCCATTCAGGCTTCATCATGCGCGAAATTGCACGTTCATCCAAACAGGCGGTCGTGTTCTGCCTGTGCGTGGCCCTTTCGCTGACGAGTCTTACGGCTTTTTCCGGTTTTTCGAAAAGCGTCTACCGCACCCTTTCAGCCGATGCAAGAAAGCTGCATGCCGCCGATATCATCGTCCACTCGCACGAAAAACTCTCGGACGAACTCGACCGCGCCATATCCGCTGAGATCCGGGAGGGGGCGGCGGTGCGCACGCGCTACTACGAATTCTACAGCGTCGTGCGAACGGCCGATGACCGGGCGTCGGTGCTGTCAAACGTCAAAATCGTTGAAAAAGAATACCCGTTCTACGGGGAAGTTGTCTTAAATTCAGGCCGACCGTTTCAGGAGATGCTGAAGGCGGGGCAGGCCGTGGTGGAGCAACCGCTGCTGGACCGGCTGGGAATCGGGATCGGCGCTCCGCTCAAGGTCGGATATACCACCTTGATTGTGGCCGATGTGGTCGTATCGGAGCCGGACCGGCCGGTCAGTGTCTTTTCCTTCGGCCCGCGTGTATTTGTCTCGAGCCGGGATCTGGATGCCGTAGGGCTTGTCGAGACCCGCAGCCGCATCAACCATCAGACGCTGCTCAAGGTGCCGGACGAGCGCCGAACGGACGCGGTTTTCACCCGCCTCCGCCAGGCCGCACAGAACGACGGGGTACGGGTCGACACCTTCCGGACCGCCAGGACGCGGGTGAAACGGTTCTTGGATAATTTTATCTTTTTTTTGAACCTGATCGGTATTTTTATCCTGATCATCTCCGGAGTGGGCATCCAGAACACCCTGACGGCCTTTTTCAATGAAAAACAGCAGACCATCGCCGTCATGAAAGCGGTAGGGGCAAGCAGCCGGCAAGTCATCCGGCATTTTGTTCCGGTGGTTTTTCTCTTGGGTGTTTTGGGAACATCGATCGGCATATCGGCCGGGATCGGAGTTCAATTCGGCCTGGCACGCCTGCTCGCGGCCTTCTTTCCTTCCGGGATCACCCCGTCCGTCTCCTGGTCGGGGATTGCAGAAAGCCTGGCGCTCGGTTTCGCGGTGATGGCGCTTTTTACGTTTCTGCCCCTCCATCGCTTAAAAGAGTTGCGGCCGGTTATGATTTTCCGCAAAGAGACCGCCTTTCCGCACAAGCGCCGGGCGGTCTATGCGTTTGCCGCCGGATTCATGCTCTTTTTCTTCGGGCTGGTCATGCGACACATGCAGAACCTGCGCTTTGGCATTTATTTCGCTGCCGCCGTGATCGGGCTGATCCTCATCTCTGCGCTCTCTGCCCGCCTGCTGCTCTGGATTCTGAAACGCATTCCCATCCGCCAAATGGTGGTCCGACAGGCGGTCAAGGGCCTGTTCCGGCAAGGCAATGCCACGCAGGCCGTTATCGTCACGCTGACGGCATCTTTAAGCGTGATCTTTGCCATTTACCTGATCGAGCAGAATCTGGATGCAACCTATGTCACGTCATACCCGGCCGATGCGCCGAACCTCTATGTCCTGGACATCCAGCCGTCCCAGCGGGAGGCTTTTGCGGCCTTGGTCGCGCAGCCGATGACCTTCCATCCGGTGGTGAGGGCGCAGGTCACGGCAATCAACGATAAGCCGATCGACCGCCGCGCGGAATCGGTCAAGCGCAACGATAATCTCGGCCGGACCTTTAATCTGACCTACCGGCAAAACCTGTTGGACGATGAACAAATCATCAGGGGCCGCCGCCTGTTTCGCAGCGACTGGAACGAGCCCCAGGTGTCGGTGCTGGACACGGTACTCGAGATGCACGAAATGAAAATCGGCGACACCATCGGCTTCAACATCCAGGGGGTCCCGTTGACAGCCAGAATTTCGAGCATCCGCACCCGAATCACGGATTCGCTGAACCCCTTCTTCTATTTCGTGTTCGAAGAAAAGACCCTGCAACCCGCGCCGCAGACGATCTTTACGGCTCTAAAGGTCCCGAAAGACCGGATCGGCCCGCTGCAAAGCCGCATGGTCAAAGCGTTTCCCAACATCAGTGTCATCGATCTGTCCGCGACCATCCAGGTCTTTGCACGCATCCTGGAAAAGCTCTCGACGATCGTACGCGGGTTCAGCATCCTCAGCATGGCAGCCGGAATTCTGATCCTGATCAGCGCGGTGTTCGCGACCCGCTCCGAGAGGATCACCGAATCTGTCTACTACAAGATCCTTGGCGCCCGGAGGTCGTTTGTCGGAAAGGTATTTGCCCTTGAAATCCTTGTCTTGAGCCTGCTCAGTGCAATGCTAGCGCTTTTCATGTCTCAGACCATCGCTTTTTTGGTCTGCCGCTATTCCCTGGATATCGCCTATCATCCGTTTTTGTTTTCCTGCGGTTTGATTACAGGGGCCGCTCTCCTGGTGATCATCACAGTCGGCCTGATCCCCACCCGCTCGATCCTGGCAAAAAAGCCGATCGCCTATTTAAGGGAGCAGCCGGATGAATAAGCACCCTCTCCACCGACCGGCGCCGTTTATATCATTCATAGCGGCAATTCTCATCGTGTTAGAGTTTGTGTGTCTTACCGGATGCGGCGGAGAGTCCTCGTCCGATGAGGCCGCGTCCAATACACCGGTAAAAACGAAGCCGATCCGGGGAACCATCGTTGCGATGGGCGACAGCCTGACCGCCGGCCTCGGTGTCGATGAAACCGAGGCCTACCCCGCTCGACTGGAAAAAAAGCTGGCCGCCGAGGGGTACGATTTCAAGGTCGTCAATGCGGGGGTAAGCGGCGAGACCAGCAGCGGAGCCCTCTCGCGCATCGACTGGGTCATCTCATCTTTGAAACCGGATCTCATCATTCTTGAAACCGGAGCCAACGACGGCTTGCGGGGGATCGAACCGGATGTCCTGAGAAAAAACCTGGACAGGATCGTCTCGGCCATCAAGGCGGAAGATATCGCCGTCATCCTTTGCGGCATGAAGATGCCCGCCAATCTGGGGCCGGTCTATACACAGGCCTTTATCGACATTTACCCTGAAATCGCTCAAAAACATGCCATCCTCCTGATTCCTTTTTTCCTGGAAGGGGTTGCCGGCGACCCGCGATACAACCAACCGGACCGGATGCACCCCACCGCCGAAGGCTACCGCCGCATCGTCGATCACATCTATCCGTACGTTCTTACCATCGTAAAAAAGCGAAAGGAACTGTGCAAATAACAAAATGTTATTGAAAACATGATAATTATTCTTTTGACTTATAGTAGGAAATTTTCTATTTCTTATGGATCATTGAATACATAAACAGCATTGTACGGAGGAAAAGAATGGAAAGAGAACCGATGTTACGCAGAAAGACCGCAATTTCCTATAAAACCGAGGAAAAAACGGTCGTGCGGGGATTCAACTTGAGCGACATGGCCGAGGAGGGGTATTCCTTCTGCGATGCCTTGTTTGTTCTGTTTCAAGGCAGAATTCCTGCGGAAAACGAAGAAAAAATGCTTCAGTACGAAACCGCGGAATTCATGGAACACTCCATGTCTCCCTCGGCGGCATCCGCCTTCGGCGTCATCAGCGGCAGGCCCAACCTGCCGGCGGCCGTCGCCGCATCGGTGATGACCTTCGGCAGTGCCCACGGCCCGGGCGCAGCCCACGGCTACATGATGCACAAATATATCGAGCGGGCCCGGGCGGAGGGAAAGTCTCTTGAGGAGATGGGAAAGATCCTGGTAGACGAGTACATGGATGCGGGGCTGGCGGTGATGGGTCTCGGTCAGCCGCAGCATCTGGACGGAGACCCGAGGGCCGAACCGACCCATATCAAGCACGAGGAACTTGGTTTAGACGGCGTCTATCTTCAACTGCAGCGGTCGATTGAAAAGCATTTCAACGAGCGCCGGAAGAAAGAGGGGCGCTCCTATGTGGCCGTGAACATGATCGGGGCGGGAAACACGGCGCTTGCCGAACTCGGCTTTTCCCCCAATGCGGCCTGGTGCATCGGTTGCGTCTGCCGGGGTTTCAGCTGTGCCGCCCACGCGCTTTTCCAAATGAAGAAGGGAAGGGCCTGGGCCGCCTCCAAGCGGGAGCCGATGGTGCAGATGCTCGATCTTTCCATGATCAAATACGTCGGTCCTGCGGACCGCCCGGTGCCGACTCAGGAAGAACGGCAGGAGTATGCCCGGAAACAGAAAGAGGAAGGAGAATACAAACAATGGGTGATATAATCGGCAACCTCGGCGATCCGAGGCTTCCATACGACTATCAGAACAGGGAACACGGCACGGTGGAGCCGGATAAAAACCGGGAACCGTTCCGGTGGGTATCTGCGGTGGCCTACAAGAATGTGCATCGCATCGTGGCCAGGGGGTATGACACCACCGAACTGGTGGAAGCCGGATACGGCATTGCCGATCTGCTCTTCATCGACTATCAGGCTCGGATTCCTCTGGTCGAAGAATCCAAGATGCTCAACTACATCATGGTACTTTCCCTCGAAGACGGGTTGTCTGCGCCTGCGGCGATTGCGCGGATCGTGGCCAAATCGAAGACATTGCTGACCCAGGCGGCCGGGGCTTCCATCCTTTCCTTCGGTCATGCCTACGGGGCCTATTCCGCCTTCGGAAACATGCTCGATAAGTATCTGGCTCTGGCTGAAAAGAAAGGCCTCTCCAGGGAAAAAGCAGCCGAAATGCTGGTCAAGGACAACCTGAAAAATCCGGCCCTCGGTGTTTCCGGGCTGATGCTCAAGGATCCGGCCGCCAAGCGGATGCTGGCCCGGGCGGAAAAACTGGGTGTCGCCGAAAAATATGTCCCCTTCATGAGGGAAGTCGTCAAAGCGGCCCAGAAGGCGAGCAAGGAGCCGGTGGACATCGATATGCTGGGTGCCACGGGGGCTGTCATGCAGGATCTCGGCTTTTCTCCGGAAGCCACCTGGGCGATCCTGGCCATCTCCCGCGCCTTTGCCGCCGGAGCCCACTACTGCGAAGAAGTGGAACGGGAGGAGCCGAACCGGCTTGGACAGAACCTCACCCCCAAGGAACTTTACGACGGTCCGGAAGACCGGGCGGTCCCTCCGCTTTCGGATCGGGTGAAGAGCGCAAAGCCGGGAGTCACCTACACCCCCGAGGAATGGAAGAAAAGCTTTGTCGAAAAACAGAAGCTCAAAGGATCCGGATGGGCAATCGTCGAGGAGATCGACGACCCCCGGCGGAAGATCTGACGGCTTCACTGCGACGGGTGCGGGGAACCTCCGCAGCCCGGCCGATAGAGGAGATCTGATTATGGAAGACAACATTCAGGAGATGTACGCCAAAGCCAAGAAGGCCTTCGATGAATACCAGTACTGGCCGCAGGAGAAGGTCGATGAGGTGGTCCAGGCGGTCGGGTGGATGTGGCAGAAGGAAGAGGTCCGCAAAGTCCTGGCCCGAACCGCCGTAGACGAGTCCGGGATCGGCGTTTACGAGGACAAGCTTGCCAAGATCAAGACAAAGACACTGGGGACGCTCTATGACCAGCGCGGGGTCAAGACCTGCGATCTGGTCGAGGAAGACAAGGCCCTCGGCATCCGCAAATATGCCAAGCCGATCGGGGTCATCGCCGATGTCGTTCCGTGCACCAACCCGGAGTCGACTATCTGCTGCATCGGCCTCAGCACGCTGAAGACCCGCAATGCGATGATCGTCTCTCCGCACCCCCGCACTCAGAAAAGCTCTTATCTGACGGTGGAGTACGGCCGGGAGGCATTGAAAAAAATCGGGGCACCGGTAGATCTGCTGCAATGCATCAAGAATACGAGCAACGAAAAGACCCAACAACTGATGGCCTACTGCGACTTTGCCGTCGCGACCGGTGGAGCCGCCCTTGTCAAAGTCGTTTATGCAGCCGGCAAGCCCGCCCAGACCGTCGGCGCGGGAAACGTGGTGTCTTTTGTGGACGAGACGGTGCCCGACCTCCAGGCGACCGCCCACAAGATCATGCTTTCCAAAATCGCCAACAACGCCGCCTCCTGCTCTTCGGAAAACGCAGTCGCCCTTCAAGAGAAGATCTACGACAAGATGATCGACTGCCTGAAGAAAGAAGGAGGCTATCTCTGCAGCACCGAAGAACGGGAAAAGCTGCGAAAGTGCATGTGGCCGGATGGAAAGACCCTCAACCGCGACATCGTCGCCCACAACGCGAAGTTTATCGCCGATCTCGCCGGCCTCAAGGTGCCGGATACAACCAAATTCCTCATGGTGATCGGGGAAAAGATCGGCCGCGAAGACCGCTTTTCCGGAGAGAAGCTCTCCCCCGTTCTGACCGTGTGGAAGTGGAAAGACTTCGACGAGATGCTGGACCGGCTGGAAAAGATTCTCGAATTTTCCGGAAAGGGGCATTCCGCCTCGATCCACACCGAGATAGACGAACGCCGGGTGAAGCTGGCGCTGCGGGCGAAAGTCGGGCGGATCGTCTGCAACATGGGGCACACGGCCGCAAACAGCGGCGGCTGGGGGAGCGGGCTCCCCTTCACCGATACGCTCGGCTGCGGTACCTGGGCCGGAAACATCTCGTCCGAAAACGTGAACTGGCGCCATTTTCTAAACTACACGCTTGTTTCTACCCCCATCAAAGAACAGGTTCCGTCCGATGAGGAGCTTTTCGGGCAGTATCTGAAAAAATGGGGAAGAGATTAGGAGCATACCCCTCCCTCCTAAACCGAAACCCTTCCCCGCCCTGTGCGGGGAAGGGTTTCGCATCTTGAATCGGATGAAGGACTTGCAATGATCCAGGCGGTGGTTTTCGATTTCGGCCAGACACTGGTCGACTCCTCCGACGGATTTCGTGTGGCGGAAAAAAAACTGCAGCACCGTATCTTTTCGGATCTGGGCCTGGAGTCGTGGGAGGACTTCCTATCCGCATATCGCCGGATTCGGAAGGTGTTCCACGAAAAATCCGATTTTTCGAGAAAAGACCTCGCCGCTGCCGTCTACGGCCGCTATGGCCGACCCCCCGAGGGAGGCAGGCTGGAATCGTGGGAGACCGAGTACTGGGAGGAGCTTACGGCCTCGACCCGGGAGTTTCCTGAAGCCCGCCGGGTGCTCCGGTCGCTTTCCGGCACCCACCGCCTTGCGCTGATCACCAATACCCAGGGGCAGAAAGTATCCGGAGGCCACCGCATCCTGCAGTTTCCGGAGCTGATGCGGTTTTTCGAAATCGTGATCGTTGCGGGGGAAGCCGGCATACCGGAGAAACCGGACCCGGCCCCTTTCCGGCTCTGCCTGGAGCGGCTCGGAATTCCTGCCCCCGATGTGGTCTACGTAGGGGACGACTGGCGAATCGATGTCTGCGGGGCTCGGGGGGCCGGCATGCACCCGGTCTGGCTCCAGCACCGATCCGTGAAGCGGCACTGGCCCCGCCCGGACGGAATTGAAATTCCGGTAGCCGTCATCGAGACACTCGATGCGCTGCTCGATATCGGTTCGCTTGTGTCCTGAATCGTTGAAATCGTTGAACGTTGAAATCGTTTAGCGGCTGACGCGCAACGTGCAACGGCTTCAACGTGCAACGTGCAACTACTTAAAGGGAGTCTATCCATGGCGCTGAAGATCATCGTCTGTCTGGACGGAACCAGTCCGGAGTACATCGAAAAGAGCGAAACACCGAACCTGGACGCCATTGCCAGAGAGGGGTTCAGTACAATCGGACAGGCCGTGGTTCCGACCGTAACCAACGTAAACAATACCACCATCGTCACCGCAGCCTTTCCCGAAGAACACGGCATCACCACCAACTACTATTATGATCCGTCGGCTCGGACGGAAGTCTACATGGAATCCTCCGAATTCGTTCTCAAGGAGACCATGTTCCGCAGCATGGCAAGGCGGGGAAAGAAGGCAGCACTTCTCACCGCCAAAGACAAGCTCAAGACGCTGATCCAGGATGGGGCTGCCATCGCGGAGTCGGCGGAAAAGCCTTCTCAATGGATCCTCGGAAAAACCGAGGCCCCGAGCGGGATCTACACGATCGAAGTCAACCACTGGCTGTTCCGCGCCGCCCTGGAGGTTCTTCGGGATGAGGCGCCGGATCTGATCTATGTCACGACAACCGACTACATCACCCACACCTACGCTCCCGATGATGAAAAAGCCCAGTGGAATTTCCACGAGATCGATCGCCTGCTGGGGGAGCTCCTCGATTGTGCTCCCGCAGACACCGAGATGGTGGTTACGGCGGATCACGGGATGAGGGCAAAAACATACGGCCTGGATTTAAACAGGATTCTAAAGGGTGCGGGAATCGCGGCAAACGCGGTTCCGATCATCAAGGATCGGCATGTGGTCCACCACAAGAACCTCGGAGGGGCGGCCTATGTCTATCTCGATGATCCGGAAACCCGAAAAGAAGCGATGGCACTGCTGTCCGAAGAAAGGGGAATCGAAGCGGTCCTGACGAGCCCGGATGCCGCCCGGAAATACCGGCTCCACCCTTTGCGCATCGGGCACATTTTCGTGCTGGCAGACAAAGATACCGTATTCGGGTCTCTCCCGACGGCAAGAGAGCCGGTTCAGGTGCGATCCCACGGCTCTCTGTACGAACGGGAGATTCCCATCTATGCTCGGGGTGCAGGTCCTATGGCGGTACGTCCCCGGTCCAACCCCGAGATCGCTTCCTGGGTTTTTAAGGAATGAGGCCCTCACCGTTGAAGGCCGAGCTTGTGATCCTTGAGAACATCGTCGAACTTCGGCTGGAGTCGGCTGCAGCGGCAATGAAGCATTTCGGAGTCGCCCTTCGAAAGAGGAGGATCGAAGCCATTGCCGGCGTAATCGAAAAGGAGGCGACCTCGAGCCGATCCATCGGAGACATTCGAATTGCCGAGCGATTGGAGCGGCGCGCCCGAGCGATTCGTATATTCTACGACCACGGGCTGGACACGGTGCGGCTGGTTCCTCCGGTTGATCTCCAGGAAGGCTACCGTGGAAAGATTCTTCTCGTTTCGGTATCCGGAGGCGCCGCCGGGGGGATTACCTGTCTTCGCTCCGGGGATCTCTGGCATGAGGAAATCCTGATGAGCGCAGCAGAAGAAATAAGGGATCTCGGGTTCGAGCATGCCGCCGTCGATTCTGCCGGCGGGGCATCGGTCCGGTTCGATGCCGACGGCACGATTCGAATCTACGGAACCAGCGATTCCTTCGGCGAATGCGACAAAACGATTGCCTCCGACCTCATCGGCCGGAGTTTTCCGGAAAGGAGGATCGTCGTTGAATAGGAATGCATTTCGGGTTCCTGCTAAGAGGCAATGAAAGCGATCACTGTAGATCAACCCCGGGTGCAGCAGGGACACGAGATCGTTGTAGCCTCGCATCGGCATGAAATCGCTCGAATAATACCCATTTCAGATCGCAAACTCCGGCGGAAAATACCTTCACGCCCTGTGATCGATCTCCTGACCTTGGATCGAGTCAAGACCGATCCGCCCAGCATCGGAGTGCAGACACTGCTGCAGGATCGACATCGGCGATGATTGTCTATCTTGATAATCTGCAGCTCGGAACAGCCGCACGAAGCGTTGGCTTCAAAGTTGTCGGCACCTGATCGTCTACCGCATTGTAATACTTTCTGGATAGCCGTACGACCGAATTTATGTTATGGTTTGTCCCGCTTCGAGAATCAGTCGGACTCGGGAATTGAATGAAGCGCATTCATCGGATGGTAAAAGGTTTCATGATTTGAATTTCACCTACGTCAGAGCCTTCTATACGGTCGCCAAGTTCAAGAGCTTTACCCTGGCCGCTCAACAACTCAACGTCTCCCAGCCGACGTTGAGCCAGCAGGTAAAAAGCATGGAGCGGCAGTATGGGTTTCCGCTCATCAAACGGAATAAAAAAATCGTTCGACTGACCCAGGAAGGGGAAGTCATCCTGCCTTATGTCGAAAAAATCATGCAGCTTGCCCGTGAGATGGACCGGGAAGTGGAGTTTCTGCACTCCGAAAATCTGAAGATCGCTACGACCCCGACCCTTTCCCGCTATCTATTGCCCGGCATCGTTCTCAAGCTGAAAGAGCGAAACCCCGACTTGAAGGTTCAGATCTATACGGGCCTTTCCACCGAAATCCTGGAGATGGTTCTCGATCTCGACTGCCACCTGGGGGTCACCGGAAGGGTACCCTACCCGGAACAGGTGATTTTCAGAAACGTATTCAGGCCGAAGCTCAGTTTCATCTCGAAAGACATCGAGAAAGACAGAATCCATCTGAAGGAGCTTGCCGGCTATCCGGTCCTTTTTCCGGAAGAGGGTTCGGCGACCCGGGCCTACATCATCGAAGAATTCCGGAAAAGGGGCATCCCGTTGAATATCCATATGGTCTGCGAAAATCCAAGTGCGATCAAGCACATGGTCCATCTGGGCATGGGGGGCTACTTTTGCCCGTATTACGCGGTCGAAGAAGAAGTCAGAGAGGGGAAGTTCCGGTGCGTCGAGGTGTTGGACGATCTTCATCTGACCATCGATTTGATCTACCTGAGTGACTGGAAAAGATCGAAGGTGGTGCGGATGTTCGTAGAGGTGCTCTTCGAGCAAGCCCTCCCCTGGACCTCTCCGCGTCGCCTTTCAAGGTCCGAAGGGGTATTTGCCGGTTTAAAGTGCTGAATCAACTGAATTTATATTGATTCCAGGATTTTTTGAATAATAACATTGATTTTTTTTTCTTGTTTTCCCGTTCGCCCTGGTGGTCTTATCGATCCGGGCGGTATTATCGCATGACAGCATCGCCTGATGGGAATCGGGAGACCACGAATGGGAAACGGCAGATAGGTTGTGCTTTTTCTGGTCGACAGCATGCGTCCGGATGGACTGCTGCAGGCCGACACCCCCTGCATGGATCGGATGATTGCAGAGGGCGCCCACACGTTTTGCGCCAAAACGGTCGTTCCCTCGATGACGCTCCCCTGTCACACTTCGCTTTTTTTCGGGGTGGATCCTGAGGTGCATGGAATCACGACCAATACGTGGGAGGGAACCAAAAAGCCGATGCGGACCACGGGGGAAGCGGCAGGACTCACGGAACGGACCTCCCCGAGGATACGACAATTCCCCTCATCATGAAGGGGCCGGGGATTCCGAGGGGGTACCGGATCGAACGGCCGGTAAAAATCACCGATGTCGCCCCGACGGTCGCAAAAATTCTAGAGGTTGCCCCCCCTCCCGAATGGATCGGAGAGGCGGTCGTCTTTTAGCGGTTGCGGGTTGCTAGTTGCGAGTTGCGGATTTGCCGTTCTGAAACCCGAAACCTGAAACCTTGAAGATGCAAATTCCCATGCTCTCCTGGAGAAGCATGGAAGGAGACAAGATGGCTGAAAAAGGAAAGGCCGCCGTTATGACGGCGGCAGGCAAAGATCTTGAAATCATCGAATACCCGCTTCCGCAGGTTGAAGCCGGCTGCATCCTGGTTCGGGTGACCTGCTGCACCGTCTGCGGCTCCGATCTTCATACCTGGCTGGGCCGGCGCAAGGGTCCCATCCCCATCATCCTGGGGCACGAAATCGTCGGCGAGATCGTGGAGCTGGGCAAAGGGGTGACCCGTGATTCGGGCGACAAGCCTCTGAAGCAGGGGGACCGGATCACCTGGACCATCATGGACAATTGCGGCAAATGCTACTACTGCCGGGAAAAGGGGCTGATGATGAAGTGCCGCAGCCTGAAAAAATACGGCCACGATAGCTGCGCCGAGCCGCCGCACTTCGTGGGAGGATTTGTCGAGTACTGCTATATCACGCCGGGCACCTGCGTAATCAAGGTCCCCGATGATCTCACCGATGAAATCGTGGCCCCCGCAAACTGCGCCCTTTCAACCGTCGTCGCCGGATGGGAAGCCATCGGAATCGGCGCTTACGAAAACGTGCTGATCATGGGGGCGGGGGCTCTCGGCTTTTATGCGGCAGCTCTTGCCCGGCACTACGGATGTCGACGGATCATCGTGACGGATATTCTGGATCACAGGCTGGAGTTCATCAAAAGATTCGGGGCAAGCGATACGATCAACACCCGGGGAATGAAAGAGGAGCAGGTTATCGATGCCGTGCGGGATCTTACCGGCGGATTCGGCGTCGACGGGGTCATGGAGGTCGCAGGGGTTCCGTCTCTGATTCCAATGGGGCTGAAATGCCTGCGGATCGGGGGGCGGTTCATCGAGATCGGAAACTCTTCTCCCGGGGCCAACTTCACCTACGACGCCTGCGATATCGTGTGGCGGCGTCTGACCATCCGGGGCCTCCACAATTACGATACCAAGCACCTGCAGATGGCGGTTGATTTTCTATCCATGACCCAGGGGCGGTTCCCGTTCAATGAGATCGTGACTCACCGGGTGGGGTTGAAAGACATCAATCAGGGGCTGCGGATTGCCGAGTCCGGAAAAGCGATCCGGGTGGCGATAAAACCTTAATGAAACTACATGAACGTCGAACACCCGCCTGCCTGCAACAAGCGATGGCGGAACGATCATTGTCACAGTGCCAGGACGCCGGCCCATTCTACATAGACGACTCAAAGGCATTGCGGGCAGGTCGGACGTCCAACATCGAATTAAGGAATGCAATCAATCAATAATGAAAAAAGTTTCATTTTCGATCAAATGCCGCAAGCGGCAGGGCTGGGCTTGTCAATGAGCGGAAGCGTCGGCGAAGAGGTGTTTTTCGGGCCGGCGGATGTTTTCAAAGGAGATACAAATCGATGAGCAAGATCAAAATGGTCATGTTCGATTTATCCGGGACCACCGTCTACGACGACACCGGAGTCCGGGACTGCCTCTACAAGGCGGCCCAGGAGTTCAACCTCAAAACCACCCCGGATGAAATCCTGCTCCATATGGGGACCAACAAGATCCACCTCTATCAGTTCCTGATCGCCAGGGAGCGCGGGAAAAACATCGACTTCAGGGACTTTGAAAAGATTCAGGATCCGGATACCTATGATCTGGCAAAAAAGGTTTTCGACCGGTACGAAGAGATCATGATCGATCACTACCGGACCCAGGTCAAAGAGGTGCCCGGGGCCTCGGACACCTTCCGCTGGTGCCACGCGCACGGCATCCAGGTCGCAACCGACACCGGATTTCACGGCCGGATCACCGAAGCCATCATGGAAGGGCTGGGATGGGTAAAAGACGGGCTGGTGGACTGCTCCGTGCACGTCGAACATGTCCCGGGAGAGAGGGGGCGGCCCGCACCGTTTATGATCTTTTATGCCATGTCCAAGCTGGACGTCCAGAGCGTCCATGAAGTTCTCAAGATCGGCGACACACCCCTGCGGACATGCTGGAGGGAAGAAATGCCGGGTGCCGGGGAGTGGTCGGCGTGCTCAGCGGCCCGAGGCCTGTGACCGCCTGGGGCAAGTACTGGCATACTCATGTGATTCCAAGCGTCAAGGAGCTCCCCGAGCTGATCGAAACGGAGTTTCTGTAAGGCTTCGCTGTCTGAAGCCGTATTTGTGCCTGCTCTTTATCGAATGGAGGAAAAAGCCATGCCGATCATCGGGTTGTCCACTTACTCGCTATTTTTGAAAATGGGGTACCGGGAGGCTATGCGGTTTGCCGTTCAACATGGGTTCAAAGGGGTTGAGATCTGGTCCAACGTCTTCGACTTTCCGCCCTGGGCTGTCTCGGCGGCCGACATCGATTTCATCAAAGGAATCGCATCGGAAAACAATCTCCGGCTTGCCATTCATTTCTGCGAATCGGGAAACGATCTGTGCGCAATCAACAAGGGGCACCTGGAAGAAAGCCGGGACCAGCTCAGGGAGACCATTCGGATCATGAATCGGATCGGGAGCGGCCTGATCGTTGTTCATCCCGGCCAATGCCCGGAGCTCAGTGTACACAAAAAAAACCCCCTGGATGCCTATCCGAAGTTTCAGCTCAAGACGCTCCATGAGAAGGCTCTTATCCGGTTCATGGATTCTCTGGCGGATGCGGCAAAATGCGCGGAAGACTTCGGTGTCCTGATCGGGCTCGAAAACTTCAGCCATGTCAAAGGATGCGTCCAGCATGAGCTCGAAGAGATTGCCGAGTGGGTGGACGACGTCGGAAGCCCGGCGCTGAAGATCACCCTGGATACGGGGCACGCCAACCTGGAAGGGGGAGTTGAACAGGCGATCGAATTGTACGGCTCCCGGATCGCTCACGTGCATCTGGACGACAACAACGGCAAATCGAGCCAGCATGGAGAAGTGGGATCCGGAACCATCGACTGGACCGCGATTGCGCCGTTCCTGCAGGCCTTCGAAGGGATGCTCTCGCTGGAGGTTCTGGGTTTCGACGACCCCGAGGGCGCGGTGCTTCGAAGCAAGGTTTTTTTGGAAGATCTTCTGGACGCCCCGCAAGATGCCGCTGCATCGAAGGGATCCGCTAATACACGAACCGAAACGAAAGGAGAAAGACGATGAAAAAAGAGATCAAGACTCTGGTGGTTCTCGGTCTGATGCTCCTGCCCCTTTGCCTCTTCACGGGCGGAATCAGGGAAGAGGGCATCGCACATGCCGCCGCCTCGAAGCTGGACACCCTGATGGTGGCGGTCCCCGCGCTTCCTGACACCCTGGAGCCGGGCCAGACCATCACTATCGCCCGCTACAGGGTCTCCTACAACGTCTTCAACAACCTGATGGAGTTCGATTTCAAAGGAACCAAGGGCATCCTGCCGGCGCTTGCGGAATCCTGGAAGCAGGTCGACGGCAAGACCCTGGAGGTTAAGCTGCGCAAAGGGGTGCTGTTCCACAACGGGGATGAGCTGACCTCGGAGGATGTGGCCTTCACCTTCAGCGACGAGAGGCTGATGGGGCCGAAGCCCGCGGTCGGTTCTACCAAGGCCCGGGGATACTGGACGCTCTTTGACCGGGTGGAAGTCGTGGACCGCTACACTGTCCGGTTCCATACCAAGGACAGCGACCCGGTCGCGGCCAACCGGCTCAGCCTCCCCGCCTTCCAGATCGTCAACAAGAGAGCCTATAAAGAGGCGAAGAGCTTCGAGGAGTGGTCGTTCAAGCCGGTAGGTACAGGCCCGTTCAAGGTCAAAGAACTGATTCCCTACGACAAGCTCGTGCTGGAAGCCCATGAAGGATACTGGGGCGGCAAGCCGGCCGTTGGTACCCTGGTCTTCAAAGCCGTGCCTGAGGCCTCGGCCCGTATCGCCGGGCTTATGGCCGGGGATTACCAGGTCATCTCGGATGTGTCCATCGATATGATCCGGAAAATCGAAGCGGACAAAAACCTCGAGGTGATGGGGGGGCCCAGCGCCAGCTTCCTGGCGACCTTTTTCAACATGCACAAACCTTACATGGATGTGAAGCTGCGCAGGGCGCTTTCCCTGGCCCTGGATCGGGAGCTGCTCGTAAAAACGCTTTTTGCAGGAAGGACGGTGGTTCCCAACGGGCTTCAGGATCCCTCCTACGGACCGATGTACGTGAAAGACCACCCCTACCCGCGATACGACCTGAAGCTTGCCCAGCAGATGGTCAAAGAGTCGAAGTACAAAGGAGAGGCCATCCCCTATCATATCCAGAACAACTATTATCCCAACGAGGTCGATGCCGCCCAGGCCATGGTGGAGATGTGGAGGGCCGCCGGAATCAACGTGCAGATCGAGGTCAAGGAAAACTGGGCGCAGGTGAACGTGGAGGATCAGAATAAAATCCGCATCTACGGCATGAGGAACGTTTCGCATACGGATCTCTTCATGGATCCTTCCGGATGCATGTGGCGGACTTACAACCCCAAGTACGAGGCCCAGGCCAAACACAACTGGGACCCGGGCGATTTCAACAAGTGGGGAAAGATCCTCGACACCAGCATCGACCAGAAGGAAAGGTACGACGCCTTCAAGAAGATGCTGGAGTATTTCGACGAGAATCCGCCCGCCATGGTGCTTTATCAGAACGTCGTTACCTCCGCCAAGCGAAAGAACATCGACTGGTCGGCCTACAAACAGGTGTACATGTACTTCGGGCCGGAGAATTTCCGGCAGTAGTCGATCCGAGACAGGGCACGTTGCGCGAAGCGGGGCGTGCGCCGCCTCCCCCTTCTCCTGCGTGTGGAAAGGAAGCATGAGCAGCGATCTGTTGGCCGTAAGCAGCCTGGGTGTCGATTTCCAGACCGGAGGAAAGAGGATCAACGCCATTCAGAGCGTCGACTTCACCGTGGGCCATGGGGAAGTGGTGGGTCTGGTCGGCGAAAGCGGGTGCGGCAAGAGCGTAAGCTGCATGGCCGTTCTGCGGATCCTGGGGGAAACGGCTTTCGTCAGCGGCTCGATCCGGTACAAGGGACAGGAGCTGCTGGAGCAGCCGGAAGCGTTCATGAGAAAGATCCGGGGGAAAGAGATCGCCATGATCTTCCAG
>QZKK01000067.1 GCA_003599475.1 Desulfobacteraceae bacterium | reverse complement strand
GTGTTTATCTCTATAGCAGGAACGGGACCATCAGCAGCGCAACCACGTTCAAGATCTTGATCATCGGGTTGACCGCCGGTCCTGCGGTATCCTTGTACGGATCGCCGACGGTATCTCCGGTCACCGCCGCTTTGTGCGCATCGCTCCCCTTGCCGCCGAGGTGTCCGTCTTCGATATACTTCTTTGCATTGTCCCAGGCCGCACCGCCGGTGGTCATGGATATGGCCACAAAGACTCCGGTGATGATGCTTCCGATCAACATCCCGCCCAGTGCGACTTTACCGAGGAAGAGCCCGACCAGAATCGGAGCCACGACCGGAAGGAGCGCCGGAACGATCATCTCTTTGAGTGCGAACTTGGTGACGATATCCACACAAGTCCGGTAGTCGGGCTTGGCGGTCCTTTCCATGATGCCGGGTATTTCCCGGAACTGGCGCCGTACTTCTTCCACCACCGCCCCGCCGGCATTGCCCACCGCTTTCATGGCGATGGAGGCGAAAAGATAGGGAAGCAGGCCGCCGATGAAGAGGCCGACGATGACGTTGACGTCTCCGAGGTCGAATTTGATCAGGCTGGTCTGACCTCCCTGTTGGCCCCCTTGAATGACGAATTCCTGGACATAGCAGGCAAACAGCACGAGTGCCGCAAGCCCCGCAGATCCGATCGCATACCCCTTGGTCACCGCCTTGGTGGTGTTTCCGACCGCATCGAGCGGGTCGGTGACCGCGCGTACGCTCTCATCCATTTCCGCCATTTCGGCGATCCCGCCGGCGTTGTCGGTAATCGGACCGTAGGCATCGATTGCAATCACCATTCCGGTCATCGAAAGCATCGCCATCGCCGCCATGGCGATCCCATAGAGCCCCGCAAGGGAATAAGAGGTAAGAATCGCAAGGCAGATGGCAAGCACCGGCGCCGCGGTCGCCTGCATGCTGACGGCAAGCCCGGCGATGATGTTGGTTCCGTGTCCGGTGGTGGAGGCCTCGGCGATCGCTTTAACCGGCCCGTATTTACCGGTGTAGTATTCTGTAATGATCACGATGACCACGGTCAGGACGAGCCCGACAAGCGTCGAATAATAGATATCTGAAGCCGAGTAGTTCCCGATTCCCGTCATCAGCTTCCGAGTGACGTAATAGAAGACGACCGCCGAGATGACGGCCGCTCCGAACATCCCCTTGTAGAGGGCCCCCATGATATACTGGTTTTTTCCCAGCCGGACGAAGGCGATTGAGATCATCGAAGCCACGATGGAAACCGCGCCGAGCACGAGCGGAAATTCGGTGGCGATCAGTTTGTCCGGGAAAAGCAGATGCCCGAGCAGCATGGCCGCAACGGCGGTCACCGCATAGGTTTCGAAAAGATCCGCCGCCATTCCCGCGCAGTCGCCCACGTTGTCGCCGACGTTGTCTGCGATGACTGCCGGATTTCGCGGGTCGTCCTCGGGGATTCCGGCTTCGACCTTGCCGACCAGGTCTGCGCCCACATCCGCACCCTTTGTGAAGATGCCGCCGCCGAGCCTGGCGAATATGGAGATCAAGCTTCCTCCGAATCCGAGTGCGACCAGAGAGATGACGTCATGGGTGAACATGTAATAACCGGCAACCGAAGTCAGCGCCAGGCCTGCGACGATGATCCCGGTCACCGAGCCGCCCTTGAATGCCATGGAAAGTCCCGCCGCAAGTCCTCTTTTTGATGCTTCGGCGGTGCGGACGTTGGCGATGACCGACACCCGCATTCCCACATAGCCGGCCACAAAAGAGGCTGCGGCACCGACGACGAAACCGATGGCCGTCTTGACCCCCAGCAGGATCAGAATCAGAATAAAAATGACGGCGCCTGCAATCGACATGCTTTTGAGCTGCCGGTTCAGATAGGCAATGGCCCCCTCCTTGATGGCGCCGGCGATCTCCTGCATTCTTTCATTTCCGGCGGGGGCGGATTTGACGATACCGGCCAGGATGATCGAAAAGAGCACCCCGGCGAGACCGACCAATGTACAGATCAACGGTATGTTACTGACTGCATATTCCATTCTACCTCCTCCATCCTTTTTACTTTCTCTCAGTCAAGCTCATTCACTGTCTACCGTAAGTCTCCTGTCGTTAAACGCATTCATCCCTTCGGCGGCCCCTTTCGTGAGAATCGTAAAAACCGCATCACAAGCCCGATCGACGATCTTGTTGAGGATCTGTTTTTCATCGCCCCGAAACTGACCCAGGACATGATCGGTGACTGATTTGTGCAAGTCGGAGCGTCCGACGCCGATGCGAAGCCGGGTAAATTCTCCACCACCGAAGGCCTCGATGATCGATCTTATCCCTTTGTGTCCACCGTCTCCTCCTTTCCGTTTGATTTTCAGTCTTCCAAAAACAAGGTCGATGTCGTCGTGGACGACCACCATATCCTTGATCGATACATTGAAGTAGTCCGCCGTTCTTTTCACCGGAGTCCCGCTCCGGTTCATAAATGCCGTCGGCTTGGCCAGAAACAGGTCGATCCCGTCGATGGTTCCCCTTCCGTAGATCGTATCGAATTTTTTCCGACCCAAGGAGATCGAGAACCTTTCCGCAAACCGATCCACGACCAAGAACCCGGCATTGTGGCGGGTGTCTGCATACTCCGGCCCCGGATTTCCCAGACCGACCACCATTCGTATTCTCTTTTCGGACATCTCAACATAGGTTTCAGGTGTCAGGTGTCGGTTTTCAGCGGTTCTCCCCGGTGCCTTATGACGAATATTCAGGGTTCAGCGTCCAGGACAAACATCCAATGCCGAGTTTCCGATTAGAATAAACGCCGGCAGCGCTGACACCTGAAACCTGACACCTGAAACCTTCTCTCCAACAGAAAACCCCCGCAAAGAGGGGTTTTCTCAATTTCCATCATTCCTGTACGGTCTGCCGATCTGCCGGGAATACAAAGTTATTCCTGTTCGGCATTCTCTTCCGATTTCTCGGCGCCGGCGGTTTCAGCCTCTTCGGCTGCCCCCTCTGCGGCAGGCGCTTCCTCCCTGGACGGGCTGACGACCGTGATCACCGTAAAGTTGGCATCGCCTGCGATCTCGACGGTCTCGGGTCTCGGTATATCCTGCACATGAATCGCATCGCCGATATCCAGATTGGATATATCCACTTCCAGGGATTCCGGAATATCCCCGGGCAAGCAGAGCACTTCGAGCTCCCGGCGAACGATCTGCAGTACGCCTCCCAACTCCACCCCTTTTGCCATCCCCTTCGTCACAATCGGGATGTTCAAACGAATCTTGCGGTCCATGGAGACTTCATAAAAATCGACATGAAGGAAGTTTTGCGTCACCGGGTGGGTCTGAAATTCTTTGATCATCGCCGTCCGCTTGCTGTTGTTGTCATCTTCGATGAACAGGTTCAGAAGAACCTGGCTGATGTTTCCTTTTCGGATGACCTTCTCGAGTTCCTTCTTTCCGACGGACAGCATCACAGATTCTTTTCCGGGTCCATACAGTACGGCCGGAATGAACCCATTTCGCCTGGACTCTCTTGCGGGCCCGTTGCCTGCCGTTTTTCTTGTTGTCGTTTTCAATTCAATGATATCCAAAGGCTTTATCCTCCTGAAATTCAGCCACTAAGGCACGAAGACACAAAGCATTCAATTTTAACGCTGAGCTTCATATTCCTTCTTGGTGCCTTCGTGTCTTTGTGGCGTTAATTCTTGCAACCGTTTTTAAACAAACAGCGAGGTAACCGAATCTCCTCGATGGCATCGAATAATGGCTTCTCCTACGAGTTCCGCGATGGAGAGGACTTGGATCTTTTCGCATTCGGCCGCCGTGGGGTTCAATGGTATCGTATCTGTAACCACCAGGCGCTGGATGGGGGAATTCATGATCCTTTTCACTGCGGGACCCGATAGGACCGGATGGCAACAGCAGGCATAGACTGCGTTTGCCCCGTTTTCCTTCAGCGCTCCGGCGGCTTCGGTAAGTGTTCCTGCCGTATCGACCATGTCGTCCATGATCAACGCATCCTTTCCTTTCACATTGCCGATGACTGCCATGGCTTTCGCTTCATTGGGCGCATCCCGCCGCTTGTCGATGATGGCCAGATCCGTCTTGAGCCGCTTTGAATATGCCCTGGCGCGCTCCACGCCGCCGGCATCCGGGGAAACAATAACCAGGTTGCTGTCGAAATGGTTTTTGATGTACTCGATCAGGACCGGGGCCGCAAAAAGGTTGTCTACAGGAATATTGAAGAATCCCTGAATCTGCCCCGCATGGAGATCCATCGTAATTACCCGATGAGCACCGGCGGTTGTAATCAGATCGGCAACCAGTTTGGCACTGATCGGAACCCTGGGGGCAACTTTTTTATCCTGGCGCGCATAGCCGTAGTAGGGAATGACCGCTGTAATCCGGCGGGCCGAAGCCCGCTTGAAGGCGTCCACCATCAGCAGCAACTCGACCAGGTTGTTGTTGACGGGGCAGCAGGTCGATTGGATGACGAAGACATCTCTGGATCGGACATTTTCGTTGATTTCGATCTGTATTTCACCGTCGCTGAAGGTCTTGACCTTGGCGCCCCCTAGAGGAACCCCCAGGTAACTGCAGATCCTGCCGGCAAGCGCAGGATTCGAATTTCCCGCAAAAATGGCAAATCCCCTGTTTTCTTCACCCATTTTTCAAGATTCCAATTCGGCCTTACCTTTATGGCTGGGGCGGGAGGATTCGAACCTCCGAATGCAGGAACCAAAATCCTGTGTCTTACCGCTTGACGACGCCCCAGTCGGTTAAAAAAATCCGATGTGCAGGAGGTCAATCCGTAAGCTTTCCGGCCGCAAGGCTTTCCGGTTCCCCGTTCAACAAGTCCACAAGAAAAACCCGCCAGTTCGGACGCTGGGTGACTGCATGCGCATAAGCCGTTTCCGCATCCGCTCGATCGATGAAGAGACCGAATACGGACGAGCCGCTTCCAGACATCGCTGCGCCGATTGCCCCCAGTTGCAGGAGCATCGACTTGATCGCACGGATCTCCGGGAATCTGGATGCCGTCACCGTCTCGAGGTCGTTGCACAGATGCCGGCCTGCATCGAACGCAGTCTTATTAAAAGAGAAATTCTTAAGATTTTTTTTGCAGTTTGTCAATCGTAAATTGAGGCTTTTGAAGGTTTCGGCGGTCGATACCTTGAATCCGGGATAGATCAACAGGACCCGATAGGGCTTGAGGCCCGAAAAGCGGACCAGTTTTTCACCGATCCCGGTGGCGATAGCGGGATGTCGAAATAAAAAAAAAGGAACATCTGCGCCGATATTCCGTCCGATTTCCATGAGCCGCTCCGGAGAAAGAGGACTGCCGTAGTACCTGTTCATCGCAAGAAGGACAGAGGCGGCGTTGCTGCTGCCCCCGCCCAGTCCGGACGCAACCGGAATCTCTTTATCGATCGCGATTCGAATGCCGTCCCGTCGATCTACAGCCGATAGATAGACGTCGGCCGCCCTGCGGGCCAGATTGGTTTCATCAACCGGGACATCCGGATGATTGCAGATGGTAAGCGGCTCCTTGACGCCGAAAGTCAAGCTCAGGGTGTCGAAAAGACCGATGGGGCACATCAATGTAAAGAGCTCATGATAGTGATCGGGACGCCTTGCTGTCACCTGCAGAAACAGGTTGATCTTGGCCGGAGCCCTTACACGGACGGTATGCGGTTCCGGAGGGGACTCCTTTGATCTATGTCTGGAGGGCATGATTTATGCAAAAAATTCGAAATCCGAATACCGAAATTCGAAACGGTTCAAGAGGCTCGGCGTGATTTTCGGATTCCGTGCTTCGGATTTCCCCGCTGTGCGGGGTTTACCGGGTCATCTTGATTACCAGAAATCCGGCATTGACCCTTTTGATGAACAACTGGACGGGTTCACCCGGTTTGACCTTCTCCACGGAGCGGATATAGTCTTCAGCCGTGCCGACCTCGTCATGGTTGACCTCCTTGATGATATCTCCTGCCAGCACGCCTGCTTCCGCCCCTTTGCCGCCTGCCTTCACATCGGTAACGATGACTCCGGCGGCCTCTTTGATGTTGAAGCGATCGGCAATCTCAGGAGTGAGATTATCGACGGTGATCCCCAAAGGCGCCTCGCTTTCCTGCGGCATTCTCTGAGAGAGGATCCTGTCATCGTCCCGCTTTGCAATCCTGACATTGAAAGTCATCCGTTCTCCGTCTCGCAGCACATCTACCTTTGCCAACTCTCCCACTTTCAGGCCGGCAACCAGGCCGGTAAGATCGTGGCTGGTATTCACGGGTTTCTCATTTACCGATACGATGATATCCTTGGCTTTAATTCCGGCTTTTTCCGCCGGGTCTCCGACGAAAACCTCCGTCACCAGAACTCCTTTCCCTCCCTGGATGCCGTAATACTCGGCAAGCTCTTTGCTGAAATCCTGAATCGCCACTCCGAGCCAGCCCCGGGTGACTGTGCCTTCCGCCCGGAGTTGCTCCAGGATTCCCTTGGCCATATTGATCGGAATTGCGAATCCGATCCCCTGCCCCGATGCGACAATGGCCGTATTGATTCCAACCACCTGACCCGTCATATTCAACAGCGGCCCGCCGCTGTTTCCCGGATTGATGGAGGCATCTGTCTGAATGAAATCGTCGTACGGCCCCGAACCGATGACCCGCCCCTTTGCGCTGACGATTCCGGCCGTTACGGTATGCTGCAATCCGAATGGGTTTCCGATGGCCACAACCCATTCGCCGACCTTCAATGAATCGGAATCTCCAAGCTCCGCAACCGGAAAAGCTCCATCCCCCTTGATGCGGATGAGCGCAAGATCGGTATTGACATCCCGGCCGACCACCTCGGCATCATACTCTTTTGTGTCTCTGAGCAGAACCTGAATCTGATCGGCGCTCTCTACGACATGGTTGTTGGTGACGATGTAGCCTTCCTGATCGATGAGGATCCCGGAGCCGAGGCTTCGCTGTTTGGAATCTTTCTGCTGATCCTGGCCGAAAAATCGTTCGAAAAAGTCCCGCATCGGGTCGTCTTTATCGAAGGGGCTTCGAAACTGGCGGAATACCCGTCCACCCCCCTGAATGGTCTTTTCCGTTCGGATGTTGACAACGGCGGGGCTCACCTTCTCGGCCAGTTCACTGAAGTTTTCCGGCACATAGTTGACGGCGGAAGATTCCGGAAGCGATCCTGCAAAAAGAAAGCCTAAAACCAGCGCAGCCAAAAACGATACCGACGGCCTCAAAGAATCTCTACTTTTCATATGATTCGCCCTTTGTTCGCTGCTACTTTTTTTCTTTTACATATCGGATTCTTAAATCATACAGGATTTGCTTGAGCATTTCTTCTTCATCTTTGGTGAGATTTCCTGCCGTTTTTTCCTGAAGCATCGAAAGCATATCGATTGTCTGTTTCGCGAGCGGCAGATTCTTTTCCTTTTTTCCGGTTCCGGGATCTTCCATGAGACCGAGTTGAACCAGAGCGGAAGCGTTCAAAGAAAAAATGAAGGTGGGAAAATTGATTTCCGGCAGTCGGGTCTGGGCTGCCTCTTGTGCGGCCTTGACGGAGTCGTCCGCTTCGGCTCTCGATTTCTGAGCCTCCCCTTCCGCCTCTTTTTTCGAATCCGGCGCATCTTTCTTGTCTGCCTTCGTTTCTTCTTTCTCCTGGGAAAAAATCCGTCGATCTCTGATGACAAAGTCTTTTTTCTCTTCTTCCATAGCGGCCCTCCAAAGTATCTAAAGTTGCGGGTTGCGCGTTGCGGGTTGCGCGTTGATCAGGTTGTGTGGATTGGCTTACACTTGGCATTCTGCCAGGTAGCCTCCCGGTCTGGTGGTAACCTAGCCCAGCCAGGCGGACCGTAACCCGCAACGCGTAACCCGCAACCCGCACCAAAAATTCAAAACTCCAGCGGGATGACCCTCTTGACCGTCGAAAGAGCCCGGATCTCCTCCAGCACCGGCCCCGGAATCGGGGTATCCGTCTCCAGGAAGATGATGTTCCGATCGCCTTCTTCCTCCTGGCCCACTTGCATGCGGCCGATATTGATCCGGTGCCGGCCCAGAGCGGTTCCGATTTCGCCGATCGATCCGGGGATATCGATATTCTGGATCAAAGCGAGATGTCCTTTCGCAACCATTTCGAGCCTGAAGGAGTTGATTCGGACGATTCGGGCTTCATTTTTCCCGAAAATGGTTCCGGATACGGTGCTGGTCGTCTCATTGGAGGCGATTCGA
The DNA here is from genome assembly GCA_003599475.1 of Desulfobacteraceae bacterium. The sequence continues at coordinate 39,270 of QZKK01000067.1, read as the reverse complement.
ACGGTAATCATGTTGATGTATTCTTCGGCATCCGCGGTTTGGGTCTCGGTCACGGCCATCCCCATCTCTTTTGCGATGAAACGGGCATTGACGAAATTGACTTCGTCTTTGATCATGGGCGAAAGCAGCCCCTGCAAAACGGAGGTGGTGACCGGCGAAAGATCGAGCCCCTGGAAATCGCCTCGGTACTCGATGACGACCTCCCTGAACGGGACTTTGCAGAGCTGGGCTTGCAGGCATCCCATCTGGGCCCCCAAGGCAAGATACGGGCCCAGCCGGTGCAGCGATTCCCCGGTGACCGACGGCACGTTGACGGCATTTACGATCGTGCCGTTTTTCAGATAATCGATGATTTGCCCGGCAACGGCGGTTGAAACGTTTGCCTGAGCCTCCAGGGTGGATGCGCCCAGATGAGGTGTACATACGACCCGATCCGATGAAAGAAGGGGGGACTCGCCCGGGGGTTCGGATTCGAAAACATCGAGAGCCGCCCCCGCGACCTTTCCGGAGACGATGGCCTCATAAAGGGCTTCTTCATCGATGATGCCTCCCCGGGCGCAGTTGATGATCATAACCCCATCCTTCATCTTCCGGAACGCGTGCGAGTCCACAAATCCTACCGTGTTGTTGAGCCTTGGAACATGAACCGTAACATAGTCGGCGGTACGGTAGAGCTCCTCGATTGAAACGCTTCTAAAGCCTGCCTTTTCGATGTGTTCGGGAGGTACATAGGGATCGTATACGATGACCTGCATTTTCAACCCGCGGGCCCGGTCGGCCACAATCGAACCGATCTTTCCAAACCCGATCACCCCGAGCACCTTGTTGAACACTTCCCGCCCCTGCAGGTTTTTCTTCTCCCATCGCCCGGATTTCAGGGAAATGGTCCCCCGGGGGATGTTTCGAGACATCGCCATCAGCATGGCAATGGTGTGCTCGGCCGTGGTCACCGCATTTCCGCCGGGGGTGTTCATCACGACGATGCCTCGCCGGGTGGCTGCCGGAATATCGACATTGTCCAGGCCGATACCGGCCCTCCCGATGACCTTCAGACGTACGGCCCCTTTGATGACCGTCTCCGTCACACGGGTGCCGCTTCGGATCACGAGTGCATCGTAGCCGGAGATGACGCTTTTCAACGCATCCGGTGAAAGACCCGTTTTTACGTCGACCTGGAATCCCGCTTCTTGCTCCAGCAGGCGGATTCCTGCCGCTTCGAGATCATCCGCTACTAAAATTTTCATCGGCAATTCCGTCCGAAAAGCCCGCGCCTGCCTTAAGGGCCGCTCCTGAGAACATCTCGAAATTCCGGTTTTTATTGGAGGATCCGGCCCTCCCCCTGATTCATTCGACATAACAATATCGCCAAATGACGCTTTGTCAAGAGAAATGCTGACCCGTCCTACGCCGATTCCAGAGCGCGCCTGTCGGCCATATCGACCAGAGTACGCTCTCTGGCCCGGTCGATGCCCAGCGCTTTGCGCTTGACATCGATATGGGCGATCATCATCCTGGAAATCTCATGTGGGTCGACGGCAAATCCCCATTTTCCGAGCCCTTGCCTTTCCAGTCCTTCAAACAGCAGCTTGTGAAATTTCGTATTTTCGACGATGGGAAAGGTCACCCCGAAAACGGTAAACACCCCGGATGCAACAAAGTACTGTCCGATGCTGATCGCTTTTTCACTCATCCACTCGGGTGCTGCGCCGGCTACGGGGAGATCGGCGATGCTGTCGCCAAGCCCGCCGGTGCGAACCATTTCGGAGGCGGCAATCAGAATACGGCTGTTGTCGACACAGGATCCGATTCCCAAAACCGGGGGCATACCGACAGTCTCGCAGACCTCCCTCAAACCGGGCCCGGCCAGATGCGCCGCTTCGGGGGATGTCAGGCCGGCTTTGGCCAAAGCGACCTGCGAACATCCGGTTTGAAGCACCAGGACATCGTTTTTGATCAGCTCTCTGACCAGTTCCACATGCACCCAATCCTGCTTCACCCGCGCATTGGTGCAGCCGACGACACCGGCAACCCCCCGGATTCTTCCATTGATGATGTTTTCGTTCAACGGGGTGTAGGATCCCCTGAAGGTCCCTCCGAGCATGTAGTTGATGTACTCATGGGAAAAGCCATGAACCCCGGTGTTTTTGATTCTTGGAATCTCAACCGGCACCTTGCGGTTCTTGAACCTGGAGATGGCCCGAATCACGATCTCATCGGTGCAGGCCTTCGGTTCGTGCTCGTGGAATTCGATGTGAACGGCCCCTTCGATCCGGCACCGCGGATTTGTGGTAAAGAGGGGAGTCCCGTAGCATTCGGCCACCCTGGCCAGCGCCTGCTTGATGCACTGGACATCGACCGTCATGGCGTCGACGGCCCCGGTGACCAGAACCGCCTCTGTGGACATGAAATTGCCGGCATGGGGAATTCCGTGGCGGACGAGGACTTCCGCCCCGGAACAGCACATCCCCACCAGGTTGATGCCTGCGGCTCCGGCTTCCTTTGCCGCCTTGACCAGAGAAGGTTCTCCGACCGATTCGATCATGGACTCGAACAGGTTGGGCTCATGCCCGTGAACGATGATATTGACCTCGTTTTCCTTTAAAACCCCCATATTCACTTCGATAACGATCGGCGAAGGAGTCCCGAAGAGAATGTCCGAGATCTCGGTGGCCACCATGGATCCGCCCCAGCCGTCGGCCAAGGCTGTACGGCTGCACTGCTTGGTGAGGTTTTCGTAATGCTGATCCACCCCCATATGGGTCCGGTGCATCAGCTCCATGATTTCCCGCATGGCCCCCCGGGGGACGATCCCCTGTTTACGCCAGGCTTCGAGCGTTTTCGGAGGCACCCGCTGCGCAAAAGGAATCTCCCCTTCCACCTGGGTGTAGGTCCTCTCAAGCTCCTGGTAAAGCGCCATGGCGGTTTCCCTGACGCTTTTCCCCTCGGTGTCGATGCCGACCGACCGGGCGACCTCTTCCAGTTTGTTCGTATCCTTGATCCCGTAATCCTTGATGCGGCCGTTGACCACTTCTCGGAACAGATCGAGCATCGACATTCCATGATCGGTGTGTGCGGCTGCACCGCTTGCGATCATTCGTGCAAAGTTCCGGGACATGATGGTGTCGATCGTCGCGCCGCAAACCCCCACCTTGCTGTACGGATCTTTCGCGTTCAGCCTGCAGGGACCCATCGCACAATGCTTGCAGCACGCCGAATCGGCTCCGATGGGGCACGGCTTCATATTCCCTGCGCGGTCGAATGCGATCTCGACGCCGTCTCTTCTCGCTTTTTCGATCATCTGCGCGGTGGCTTCGCATGTTGTCAATTGTCGGGCATCGGCTCTCTTCGGAGCGATTTCTTTTTCTCGTTCCATAGATCCTCCTTATCAGGAATGATTCCTATTCAGACTATGAAAACCGGTTGTTTGTCAATGGCAATTCATTTTTCAAACGGTTCACGCCATCCACCCGGAGGCAGAAAAAAGAGCGGGAGGTTCCTATTGAAGCGAGAAATCGATTGCTCAAGGAATCGTCGATAGGCCATGTACAGCAGGAGAATTATCGGATAATCTTCATCGTTAGGCCTCCTGGCAGCAGCCATTCCATCCGGATGGGGGTAACCGATTACGGCATCGAATCATAGATCGCATAACCGTCCGTGCGCACTGATATTTGCACGCGCACCCCGACTCGGCAAGGTGAAGACGCGTCTCGAGAAAGCCCTGCCTCCGGAGGCGGTGCTCGATATCTATAAAAACCTCGCAGCCGATGTCATGTGCTCCGTACGGGCCTGCATCGAGGAGGATGCCGTCTTGATCTGCTTTTATCCTCCGGACGGACGGAGGCAGATTGTGGAATGGTTGGGGGACCGAAACTCCCACCTTCCTCAGGTCGGAATCGAACTCGGTGAGCGGATGAAAAATTCGTTCATGCAGGCCTTCCAACGCGGTTTTTCACACGCCATTCTCCTCGGAACAGACCTCCCCGACCTTCCCCCGGAAATCATCGATGAGGCACTTTCCGCTCTGAAAGCGGGCATGCCGGTAATCGGTCCTTCCGCAGACGGCGGCTACTATCTGATCGGCTTCGACAGGTTCAATTTCAACCCGGCCGTTTTTCGGCCGATGCCCTGGGGGACCGCCGAGGTATTCGCCAGGACGATTGCGGAATTCCGGAAATCCGAACCACTGCCGCATATCCTGCCCGAATGGCAGGATATCGACGCGTACAGCGATCTTTTGGATCTGATCCAAAGGTGCAGCCCTCCTTCCAGCTCCGCATCGCATACCATGGCGTGTCTGAAGAGGCTGGGGATGGTGTAAAAGTGTTCAGGGTTCAGCGTTCAGTGTTCAGCCAGGCCGTGCCGATTGCGGCATTTGATCGAGAAGAAAGGTGTCGGTCGCTGTTGAAGCCACGGACCGTGCACCGTTTGCAACTGGCAATGTTCTTTTTTTCCCTGAACACTGAACGCTGAACACTCAAACGGGACTTCCGCAAACGGGACTTCCGCTTGAATATCCGGCGATCATGTATTATGCTTTTTCAGGCCTTTTCGGCACCTGTCGGGATCTTTCAACGATCGAAAGGATTGTAGGACCATGGCAGATACAGAGAACCAAAACGATCGCAATTCGGTCAAAGTCTATTCCTTGAGCACCTGCAGCCACTGTAAAGCGGCCAAGAAGTTTCTCGGTGAATGTACCATAAAATATGAGTTTGTGGATGTAGACCTCCTGGAAGGGGAAGAACGGCGCGCCATTATCGATGATGTCAAAAAATTCAATCCCAGGTGCTCCTTTCCGACCATTATCATCGGGGACAAGGTCATCATCGGTTTCAAGGAAAGAGAAATCAGGGAGGCGCTGGGCATGTGATGGATGCAAAAGAGCTGTATGAAAGGATGAAAAAGGTCCAGGAGCCGAAGGGTTACTATTTCAATGAGGACATGGAACGGACCCTGGACCTGCTGGAAGCGCTCATCGTAAACAAAGGCCGTTACGGATACATGGGCTGTCCCTGCCGGCTGCTTTCGGGTGACCGGAAAAACGACCGGGATATCATCTGCCCTTGCATTTACAGCGTGCCGGATATCGAAGAGTACGGAAGCTGCTACTGCAACCTCTACGTGTCCAAAGAATGGAACGAGGGAAAGATCCCCCATGGATATGTTCCGGAAAGGCGGCCTCCCGAAAAATTCACCTTCTAACCTCTGTCGCCTTCCCACTCGGCGGATCGGATCCGATGACCGGAGGCAACCGGGGAAAGCAGCCCATGGAACGTAAAACCATTTGAACCTGCAACGATTTCAACGTGCAACGTCCTACCCGAAATCGTCGAAAGCGATCATCTCCGGGTCCACGCCGAGTTCGTCCAGCATCCTCTTGACCGCGCCGATCATCATCGGAGGTCCGCACAGATAGTATTCGATTTCCGTGGGATCCGGATGCCTGCCGAGATAAAGATCATGGGCGACCTGATGGATGAAACCGACCGGCCCCTCCCATCGATCCTCGTCCAGGGGTTCGGAAAGGGCTACGGTGTAGCTGAAGTTCTCATATCTTCCATCCAGTTCACGAAATTCCGGATCGTAAATCATCTCCTGCCGGGACCGGGCACCGTACCAGAAGCTGATTCGCCTTTGCGTTTTCTTTATGAGAAGCTGTGTAAAAATATGGCTTCTCATGGGTGCCATGCCGGCCCCTCCCCCGATAAAGCACATCTCACGTCCGGTTTCCCTGACCAGAAAATCTCCGTAAGGACCGCTGAGCGTCAAAGAATCCCCCGGTTTCAGGGCGAATAGATAGGAAGAGGCGATCCCGGGAGGCACGTCCGAACCCGGAGGCGGGGTTGCGATGCGAATGGTGAATCGAAGGACATCCTCTGCCGGTGTATTCGCCATGGAATACGCGCGATAAACAGGATCCTCGGCCCGTGCGGCAAGGCTCCAGAGGTTGAATTTGTCCCATGCAGGCCGATAACGCGCTCCCACATCGATCTGTCCGTACTCGAGTCGGTATTCGGGGATATCGATCTGGATGTACTGACCCGCTTCGAAATCGATCTTTACCCCGGGCTCAAGCTTCAGCACCAGCTCCTTGATAAAGGTGGCCACATTGTCGTTTGAAACCACCGACGCCTCGTATTTTTTGATGTTGAAGATTTCCGGTGGAATCCGGATGGCCATGTCCTCCTTGACCTTCACCTGACAAGCCAGGCGAACATGGTCCATTCTCTCCTGCCTGCTGAGATGAGGCAATTCGGTCGGGAGTATGCCTCCCGCCCCTTGCTCCACCTTGCACTTGCACATGGCGCAAGAGCCTTTTCCGCCGCAGGCGGAGGGGAGATAAATCCCGCTGCTGTTCAGCGCCGCAAGAAGAGTGGCACCGCCGCTTGCCCGGATGGTTTTGTCGGGATCGTCATTGATGGCGATGCTGCGCTCCCCCTTTTGGACGACCTTCGCTTCCACCAGCAGGAGGGCGAGCACAAGAATCAGTATGACGGACAGAAAGACGGAAAGGCTGATCAGAAAAATATCCAACATCGGTTAAGCCTCGAATTCCTCGCCATCAGAGGGAGATCCCCGCAAACAGCATGAAGCCGATCGCCATCAATCCCGTTGTGATCATATTGATGCCGAACCCCTGGAGTCCCTTGGGGATATCCGCATACCGCAGTTTCTTCTGGATTGCGGCCATCGCCACGATGGCAAGAAACCACCCGGTGCCCGAGCCGAACCCGTAGACGACAGATTCGGCAAAGCCATACTGCCGCTCGACCATAAACAGCGAGGCGCCCAGAATAGCGCAGTTGACCGAGATCAGGGGGAGAAAAACCCCGAGGGCCGAGTACAATGCCGGGGAGTAGCGGTCGACCACCATCTCCACCGCCTGCACGATTGCGGCGATAACGGCGATAAACAGAACAAGCCTCAGGAAAGAGAGGTTTATTTCCGGCAGCCCCGCCCAGGCCAGGGCGCCGGGCGCCAATAAGTAACGGTAGATCATCCAGTTTACAGGGGTTGTGATCGTCAGAACGAAAACGACCGCAAATCCGAGTCCGGCAGCCGTCTTGATGTTCTTGGAGATCGCCAGAAACGAACACATTCCAAGAAAATAGGCCAGCAGGATGTTACCGACAAAGATGGAGTTGAGCAGGATTCCGACAAGATTTTCCATCATCGATTTCCCTGTTTTCAGTGTTCAGTGTTCTGACAGGCTGACACATAGACATGTAACTTTTGTCATTTTAGTCATTTCAGTCATTTTTCCATAAGCGTATTCTGAGCCCAGACGAAGAGGCCGATAATGATGAAGGCACCGGGGGCAAGGACCATCAGGCCCATATTCTCATATCCCGCCCGGTAAAAGGCATCCGGAACCACCGGAAACCCCATGAGCTTTCCCGAGCCGAGCAGTTCCCGGAAGAATGCGACCCCGATCAGAATCGAGCTGTAACCGATTCCATTGGCCAATCCGTCCACGAAGGAGCGAAGCGGCGGATTGGACATGGCATACCCCTCGGCCCGGCCGAGCACGATGCAGTTGGTGATGATCAATCCGACGAATACGGAAAGCTGCTTGCTGATATCGTAGAGAAAGGCCTTGAGCACCTCATCGGCGATAATGACAAGGGTTGCGATGATGCTGATCTCGGCGATGATTCTGATATTCCGTGGAATGAGATTTCGAATCGATGAAATCATCAGATTCGAAGACGCAACCACCAGAGTCAGGGCCAGGCTCATCACGATGGCGGTTTGGAGCTGAACGGTAACGGCCAGTGCCGAACAGATTCCTAGAATCTGCTTGGATATGGGATTTGCCTCCCATAGGGAAGCGGAAATCGCCTTATACGTCTGGCTCCGTTTGAAGGAGGCAAACGGCTTGGGCAGTGACAGGTCCATAATACTCCTTACGGAAGTGTTCAGTGTTCAGCGTTCAGTGTTCAGGAACCGAACGTGAACATCGAACACCCACTGTCTTACGAATCAAGGAAAAAGATCAATTGTGACGCTTCCGATCCTAACGGCAGTCGAGAAAAAGCGGCTCCTGAACACTGAACCCTGAACACTTTCTATCCGCCCACCGAATCCACCGGCAGGTTCCGGATCCTGTGCTTCCTGAATCGAACCGAAACCGGTTCGTAATTTTCCAGGACCTGCTCGATTCCGCTGGTGAGATAGTTGCCGGTCAGGGTGGCGCCGCTGATGCCGTCGACATAGTGGAGTTTAAGCTCACCGGGGATATTCGCCGGGGTCTTCCCCTTGGCAATCCGAATCGAGACAAACTCCCCTTTTCTGTTGACGATCTTCTTCCCGACGAAATTTTCCTGAAACCATTCCGATTCGATTTCCCCCCCGAGTCCCGGCGTTTCGGAGTGTTTGAACACGGTGAATCCGGCGATGGTGGCTCCGTCGTTTTTGATTGCAAGGTACCCCATGATCGGTCCCCAGAGCCCGCGGCTGTTGATCGGAACGATATAGGACAGGATGGAGTTGTCTGCCGTATACAGATATATCGGCAGATCCGCTTCACCGGCGACCGGTTTTTCGATGATTCTTCCCGCCGGATCGGCCCAGACCTCCAGGATATGCTCTCGATACTGCCGCTGAATCGCTTCCGCCGGATAGTCCTTTCCTTCTTCGATCAGGCCGACCGATTCCAGGATGTTCTTCTGCTTATCCAGCCGCATGTTTATCTGCTGGTAGCGCTGCAACCCGGTCGATGCGGCCGTCAGCAGAAGGCTGATGATCAGGCACATCACAACGGCAAACAGAACGGATCGGATTCTTTCAGACATTTGGAACCCGCCTTCTCATGTGCACCCGGATGACCAGGTAATCCAGCAGCGGTGCAAAAATGTTCATGAAGAGAATGCTCAGCATGATTCCCTCGGGAAATGCCGGATTGAAGACCCGGATTACGACCGTCAATGCGCCGATTGCGATTCCATAGACCCACCGGGCGGCTTCCATGTCCGGTGCGGTCACCGGATCGGTGGTCATATAAGCGATCCCGAAAGCGGTCCCCCCCATCAGCAGGTGATAGAAGGGATTCAATGAAAGATAGGGCATGGAGGCGTCCGACGCAAGGAGATTGAGCAGCCAGGCGGTCCCCAGCACGCCGATGATATCGGCGACGATGATCCGGTAGCTGGCCACACCGACGATGATCAGGAATACCGCCCCGAGCATGCAGAGAAGCGCGGAGGAGGCACCGATGCTGTCCGGGTAGAGACCGAAAAAAAGCCTCGATGCGGAATAGCCTTTTTCGAGCAGCGCCTGCTCGACGGTGCCCGTTTCGGTTGCCGCAGCGATGACCAGCGGGGTCGCACCGGAGAGCACGTCCACTGCGGCGGCCTTGGCCCCGTTGATGACCGTCCAGACGTCCCCTGAATTTTGAGCGGGATAGGCAAAGTAGAGAAATACTCTGCCGGTCAGTGCCGGGTTCAGGAAATTTCGGCCGGTTCCTCCGAAGATCTCTTTTCCCACCACGATCCCGAACGAGATTCCGAGCGCCGCCTGCCACCAGGGCAGCGTCGGCGGAAGGATCAGCGGAAACAGCATGGCGGATACGAAGAGGCCTTCGCTGATTTCGTGCTTTCTTACGACGGCAAACAGAATTTCCCAGAAGAATCCGACCGCATAGGAAATGATCACCAGCGGAACGACGATCCAGAGCCCTTTGATCACCACCGGGAGGAAGCCGAGCGACGATCCGGAGGCAAGATGCGACTGGTAGCCCGCATTGTAGATTCCAAACAGCAGGTTGGGGATCAGCGCGACGATGACCAGCATCATGTAGCGCTTGACATCCAGGTTGTCCCGGACGTAAGGACCCGTTTGGGTGATGTCTACGGGGGCAAAAAAGATCGTTTCGATCGATTCGTAGAGAGGGTACAGTTTTTGGAGGCGGCCTCCGGCTTCGAAATGCCGCCGCTGGGAATCGAAAAAAAGCTTCAGTCCGTTCATGTTCGCGCCTGCTCTTTGTAGTAGTCGCTTTTTGCGTTCTTCAGCGTCTGGTAGAGCTCGATTTTCGACGGGCAGACATAGGAGCAGAGGCCGCATTCCACACAGTCGAGCAGTCCGTGGGCGAGCGCCTCCTCGATTTCCCCCGCCAAAATGGCCTTATAGGTCAACTGGGGCAGGATATCCACGGGACAAACCTTCGTGCAGTGATTGCAGGCGATGCACGCCCGGCGCCCCCCGTGCCGATTGGTGTCCATCGCCATCGGGTGGGGATTCAACGATGACAGGAAGGTTCGGGAAAAGCTCGGCTTGTCATAGCCCGGCCGGAAAAGCGCGAGTATTTCTCGGTCGTCCCCCTTCGGAAGAACGGTCAGCGATGTTTCGGCGCCGAGAAATCCATCGGCCGACGTGACAAAACCGGTAAGCACGCCCCCTGCAAGATAACGGGGAGTTCCGGCTCCAATCCCGCCGTCGGTCAAAAGGCTCACGGGAGCACCCAGGCGCGTTTTCACATGCCCTCTCTTTTCGATCATGCTGCCGGCCACCGTCACGACCCGCTCCGTCCGGTACACGCCGTTTTTCAATGTTTCCGCCATCAGCAGCAGTTGCTGGGCGTCGATGTACCAGCAGCGGTTCCAGTCGGGCGCCGACTTGGTATGATAGACCAGCACGCCGGCATCGTGCGAAGGATAGGCTCCGGAGTAGGTGTGGGTCAGGATATCGGCGAATTCGGTGCGTACGTATCGATCGGCGGCGGCCGCTCCGATCATCACACGGCCGCCGGCAATGACCTTCAGGACCTTGACGCCGTACCGAAAAAGCGATTCCCTGCCCCTGAGATAGACACCGGGGATGGGATGGAACGGTTCGAGGCTTCCTATGGAAACCCATATGGCCGGAGGCGATGTTTCCGGCGACGGTATATCCCTAAAGGGGAGCGCCCGGAAAAACTGCCACAGTCCTCTGCGCAACAAGGCTTCCACCAAACGATCGCGTCCGGTGCCGTCCAATTCCTCTTCTGCAAACGGCTCGAATTCGAGGGCGTCCTCCGTTCCGTCGAGCCGGATCACGATCTCCCGAATGATGCGCCGGGCGCCGAAATTGATTTCTGAAATCCTGCCGGCACCGGGAGACAGGAACCCGATGTCCGGGTTTCTTTTGTCCTCGAAAAGGAGCGAACCGATGGAAACAGCATCGTCCTTTTTGATTTTTAGACGAGGTTTTACAAACGGGATTCGTTCCGGGCAGAGGGCCACATGGGTCGGTTTCTCCAAACCGGATAGTTCCGGCATCGGTGCGCCGGCAATCCTCAGATCATAGCCCTTCTTCACCTTGACAGATATCATTGCGGGTCCCGGAACAAAGAAGTGGGATTTACTAGATCGTTTCCATACATAGTATTTGCTTAGCACCTTTAAATTCGGTTTTCAATCTGCTATTCTGAGATTAATCGGAATCGAAGCGATGGCCGATGCAGCGAATGCATCCCGCCTGCAAAGGGTTGCAGATTCCAACCGTTCAACAAGGTCGCGCAGGGCCAGACCCCGGCTTCCCGGAAGGAGCCGTTGTCCTTGACATTTTCTCCAACAGATTCCATCTTTTAATCATCTAAAGAGAGGGGTAAAATACAGCATCGACGATTGAATCAATCGTCCATCCGGAAAGAGGTGTGAAGAATATGGAAGAATGCCGTCCCATACTGAACACGGGCCTCCGTGGATTTACCGTAGCCACCACGAAAATCAGCCACGTGGACAAGGCTGCCGAAAAGCTCATTTACCGCGGCTATCTGGCCCAGAATCTGGCCAAAGACGCCACATACGAAGAAGTCGCCTATCTGCTGCTCCATGAGAAGCTGCCCGACAAGCGGGAGTTGAAGGATTTCAAATCTCTCCTGCTGGCAGAGAGGCAGATCCCGCCTGCAGTGATCGACGCCTTGAAGACAAGGCCGAAGAAGGCTCTTCCCATGGATATCCTTCAGGCATCGGTATCCCTCTTGGCCAACCACGATCCGGATGTTGAAGAATATACGAAGGAATCCTCTACCCGGATGGGGATCCGCCTGGTGGCCAGGATTCCGACCCTGGTCGCCGCCTGGGAACGGATCCGAAACGGGATGCAGCCCCTCGAGCCTTCGGCGGATCTGGACCATGCGGCCAACTTTCTCTACATGCTCAGCGGCAAGGTGCCGGATTCGGAAACGGCGCGGTTTCTGGACATCTGTTTCGTTCTTCACGCCGAACACTCTTTCAATGCGTCCACGTTTTCCGCCAGGCAGGTGGCGTCCACCCGCGCCCACATCTATGCGGCTGTGGGAGCAGCCCTCGGTTCTCTTTCCGGTGACTTGCACGGAGGGGCCAATGCCCGGGTGATGAAGACTTTCAAGGCGATCGGCTCGATCGATGCCGTTCAGGACTATGTCGACAGAGAGCTCGAAGCGGGGCGGGTGATTTTCGGTCTCGGTCATGCGGTGTATAAAGGAGACGACCCGCGGGCGGCGATTCTATCTCCCATGTCGAAGGCACTGGGGGAGCGGATCGGTGAAACCAAGTGGTACGAGATTGCCACTGCGGTGGAAAAGGCCGGCAAAGAGGCTTTCAAGAAGCGAAAGAACAGAGACATCTATGTCAATGTCGACTTCTGGAGCGCAACGGTTTATTACCAGATGGGGATCCCCATCGATCTTTTCACTCCCGTTTTTGCCGTCGCCAGAATCTCCGGCTGGGCCGCGCACGTGATCGAAGAGCAGTTTGCAGGTGCAGCCCCCGAACCCGTACTGTATCGCCCCGACTCCGAATACGTCGGCGATTACTGCGGACCGGACGAATGCCCGTATGTACCGCTTGACAATCGGTAGCCGAGGGGGTAATCGATTTGGAGGTGGGTCCAGGCCCCGTCGTAAGCGGGCCGGACCTATCTCTAGGAATCGGGAGGCAAGCGGTTTTGCCGATCATCTGAGAAAAGAAGGGACTGCGGAAATGAAAGCCTTGCTCAAGAAAAATCCGGAAAGGGGTGCGAGCCTTGTCGATCTGCCTCCTCCTCCGATAGGTGAAAACGACCTGCTGGTTCAAGTGAAAGCCGCTGCCATCTGCGGGACCGATATTCACATCTTTCAGTGGAACGAATATGCTGCCTCAAGAATCAAGATTCCGATGGTATTCGGTCACGAGTATTCCGGCGACGTGGTTGCAATCGGCAGCAATGTCCGAAACTTCAGAGTAGGGGACCGGGTTGCTGCCGAAACTCACGTACCGTGCGGTCACTGCTTTCAATGCACCACCGGGCTTCAGCATATCTGCCGTGAAATGAAAATCCTGGGCGTCCACGTCGACGGCGCTTTTGCAGATTATACGGTCCTGCCCCAGGCCTGTGCCTGGAAGCTTCATCCATCGATTTCTTACAAGATCGGCTCCACCATGGAGCCTTTCGGAATTGGGGTTCATGCGCTTTCCAAAACAAAGCCGGCCGGGAAAAAAGTCGTTGTTTTCGGCTGCGGACCCATTGGAATCTATGCGCAGATGGTTGCCAAACAAAGCGGCGCCGAATGCGTAATCGGCATCGACATCGCGCGGGAGCGGCTGGAGCTGGCAAAAAAGATGGGATCCGACAGGGTGCTGAACGCAAAAGAGACCGATGTCGCCGCCGAGATAGACGAAATCACGAAAGGATCCGGCGCCGATATCGTTGTGGAATTGACCGGGAGTCAGGCCGCGGTAAAAAATGCCACTCGCGTGCTTCGAAGAGGAGGCGATCTCGTTTTCGTCGGACTTTTTTCGGGGCCGGTCGAAATCGATCTGACCTCCGATGTCATCTACAAGGAGGCCAACGTATACGGCGTTACCGGCCGGATCATGTGGGACACGTGGTGGTCCGCCCAGAGCATGATCCTCTCCGGAAAAATGAATATCGAACCTGTGATCACGCATGAGTTCGGTTTGGAGGATTTCGACCGGGCTTTCAAGTTGGCGGAATCGGGAAAAACAGGAAAAATCATATTCAATCAAGCTCCTTCATGATCCAATCCTTTATTTCGCCTTCAACGGCATGGACCCCTCGAGTGTAGCCGATGGAGTGCAGGTACTTTTCCTTGAGCGAAGCGGGCATTTCAATTTCTGCGAGTTCTTCGGCATCCTCCGAATTTCTTCGGATCAGAAAAATCCTGGGGGAAGCACCCCAGGTATCGACAACGAAATAGTGGGTCACATCGTCTTTGGATCGGATGACGTACTTGCCTCCAGCCCAATTGTTGCCCCACTCCAGGTAGAGCCGGACGGCTTCTTCCGGAGTCATCTCCCAATCGATGGCGTTTTTGAGGTCCTGGTTTTCTTTTAATTCGTCTAAAGTCATCATCGAGAAGCGACTCTATCGGCGGCGAGGTATTTGAAAACTCTGTTTGAAAGATAACGATGAATTCAACCGGGTCAATCACGCCCTTGCTCTCCGCTTTCGGTCCACGTTGGTCCTGCATCAGCTTGGCAAAGGTGCAGGCATGTGATAAGAATTTTCATGATCTGCCAACGGTTGAAGGAAGGAGGATGCCATGTCTACACCTCGACATTGCCCCGGATACGACAGCTTTAAGCATTTAAAATCGTTTGTGTGCAAATGCCCCGACTGCGGCAAGGAAGCGGAAGTCTTTTCGGATGAGTTCGATCGACCCCGCATCTGCAGCGGTTGCGGAAAACAGATCGATTTCGATCGATGCCGGATCTCGGGAGAGGCCGGATCGGTGACGCCCTAAAGGGTTGCGGGTTTCGGGTTACGCATAGGAAATCTGAAAGATGCTGGTCCTCGGTCTGCAGGGGAGCCCCCGACTCAAGGGGAACACAAACGATCTGCTCTCCTTGTTTCTCCGGGAGTCGGAAAAACAGGGAGCGGAGACCCTGATGATCCAGGTCTCCAGGAAGAATATCCTCCCCTGCAGGGAGATCCTCGTCTGTGAGAAGAAGGGCTTCTGTCCCATCGACGACGATATGAAAACTGAGATCTACCCCCTGTTGCGCAAGGCGGATGTCGTCATCGCCGCTTCCCCCATTTTTTTCTATGGTGTGACCGCGCAGTTCAAGGCGCTCATCGATCGGAGCCAGACTTTGTGGGCAAGAAAGTATCGGTTGAAGCTCAAGGACCCCAAGTGGCAGACCAGAAAAGGATTCCTGTTGTCCGTCGGCGCCACGCGGGGAAAAAACCTCTTCGAAGGGGCAAAGCTGAGCGTCTCTTATTTTTTCGATGCGATCGATGCACGGTTTGAAGGAAGCCTCACCTACCGGAAAATCGAGGCCGCAGGCAGCCTGAAAGAGCACCCCACGGTCAGAGAGGATGTCAGGAAGGCAGCGGCCGAGCTGCTCGATCCGCTCCTGAAACGGAAGAAAATCCCTTTTTTCTGCCGGAACAATGCGGCCTTGAGCCAAATGGCCGCAGCTTTCACACAATACCATGCCGGCAGCACCATCGAAGCGGCAGGAGCCGGGTTTGAGCCTGCGGACCGGACAGATCCCGCCATGGTTGCCGTCATGGGCGAACGAGGGATAGACATGGCCTTTAGAAAACCCCAGTCGTTCGAACAGGCACATTTATCCGGGAGGCCGGATGTCGCGGTGGCGCTCGGGCCGACCGGGTCTTTTCCGGAATCCCTGGAATCGAAGCGGATCCAATGGGATCTCCCGGATCCCGGGGGAAAATCGATTGAATTCATGCGCAAAGTACGGGATATCATCGAGAACCACGTTATGGAATTGATTCGAACGGAATCTGAAAGCGGTATCTGAAAGGAGGAATGGAAATGGACAGGTATGTCTGTACGATCTGCGGTTACGTGTATGATCCCCAACTGGGTGATCCCGACAACGGTGTTGCCCCCGGAACGAAATGGGAAGACGTACCGGACGACTGGGAATGCCCCGTATGCGGTGCTTCAAAGGACGATTTCGAGAAGGAATGAAGAAAATTTTTTGATTCGCCAAAGCCCTTTCAGATCCGAGGAACCCCCTCTCATCGAAAGGGCTTTCATTTTGAGTGCTCGGTGCTCAGTAATCATCATCCATCAAACCGGTTGACCAATCAAACCGGCTGCCGGCGGAAGCTTGCATTTGCAGCAAGTATGGTTATCAATTAGAGCCTAGGGTAGAGCCTAGGGCAGAACCTGCCCTAGGACATGGAGCGGCCCCGGGGGATTTGCTGCACTTTTCGCTAGTCAGGGGCAGATCGCCATTTCGAATAACCCGATCAGGAAACAGAGGAGCTGACGATGAAACCGGTCGAGGTATCCAAGAACATCTTCGATGTTGGAGTAAATGATTGGAATATCAGAGACTTTCATGGTTATTCCACATGGATGGGGACAAGCTACAATGCGTTTCTTGTCGTGGACGAAAAGATCGCATTGATCGACACGGTCAAAGCGGAATTTGAAAACCGGTTGATCGACAACATCTCCGAAGTCGTCGATCCTGAAAAAATCGATTTTGTGGTCAGCAATCACACGGAGATGGATCATTCGGGATCGCTTCCCAGGCTTATGCATCGGATCGGAGAAAATAAGCCGATATACTGCTCGAAGATGGGGTTCAAGAGCCTTCCGCGCCATTTTGGTGAAAATTTCAATTTCCGTGCGGTCGAAGAAGGGGAGAAACTGAACCTGGGCAGCCGAACGATAACCTTTCTGGAAACCCGGATGCTCCACTGGCCCGACAGCATGTTCACCTACCTGGACCCGGACAAGATCCTTTTTTCCAGCGATGCATTCGGCCAGCATTATGCGGGCTTCGAAAAATACGACGATGTCATCGGGGATGAAATCATGCCCCATGCCAAGAAGTATTTTGCAAACATCCTGCTCCCTTTTTCGCCTCTCATTTTAAAGCTTGTGGAAAAAATATCTGCCCTCGGAGTCGAAATTCGTATGATCTGCCCCGACCATGGGGTGATCTGGCGAAAAGAGCCTGAAAAGATCATCGAAGCCTACCTCGAGTGGAGCCGTCAGGTGCCGGGTAAAAAAGCCGTCGTCGTTTACGACACGATGTGGAAAAGCACCGAATGGATGGCCGATGCCATTGCATCCGGGATGGCATCCGAAGGAATCGACGTCCGCCCCATGCACCTGAGAAAATGGCACCGAAGCGACATCTTGACCGAGGTATTGGATTCCGCCGCAATCGTCGTCGGCTCTCCTACTTTGAACAACGGCCTCTTTCCGACGGTTGCAGACTTCCTGTGCTATCTGAAGGGGCTCAAGCCGAAAAATAAAATCGCGGCCGCTTTCGGATCCTACGGCTGGAGTGGAGAAGCGGTGAAACTGATCGGCAAAGAGCTCGAGGAAATGAAGTTGGAAGTGATGGAACCGGATGCCCGCATACAGTATCTCCCCGGAAAAGAAGGCCTGGAATCCTGTTACGCTCTCGGCAAAAAGATCGCCTCGGCGGTTCGGGCGCGCGCATGAAAATTCCGGTTGTAGACCTGAGCGAATGCATCCTCTGCGGGGTTTGTGAAGCGGTATGCCCGGAGGTGTTCAGGATAAACGATGCCGGATACGTCGAAGTCGCCGAACTTTCCGATTATCCCGAAGCCGAGGTGGAGGAAGCCGTGAAGAACTGCCCGAAAGACTGCATTTTTTGGGAGGAACGCTGAGGGTGCGGAAATCTCTTTCCGACCGATACGGTAAAAAGCGCCTGCTCCGACTCCTGAAGGAGTCGGATATCGATGCGCCACTCGGTGAAATCCTTGAATTTCCACCCCGCCGCGCGATCAGCCTGTTGATCGCAGTCCTTTGCGCCTCCGATGAAACATTGAAATGGCGGGCGGTCAAGGCCATCGGCGGGGTCGTTACGGATCTGGCCGGAAAGGATATGGAAGCGGCTCGGATCGTCATGCGCAGGCTCATGTGGAACCTCAACGAGGAGTCCGGGGGCATCGGGTGGGGAGCGCCGGAGGCGATGGGGGAGATCATGGCGGGCAGCCGCCGCCTTGCCGAAGAATACGGATGTATCCTGGCCTCTTATATCCAGCCGGGCGGCAGTTACATCGAATACGATATCCTCCAGCGGGGAATCCTCTGGGGGCTTGGCCGGGCAGCGCACGCCTGGCCGGACCTGATGACTGGAATTCCCCCTCTTCTGACCCCCTTTCTGGAATCTTCGGACCCGGTGCTGCGGGGGCTTGCAGCCCATGCCGTTGCAAAGCTCCCGAAGGATCCCGTCAGGCCGGTGCTTGAAAAACTGACCGGAGACGGCTCGAAGATATCGCTTTTTATCGGCGGCCGACTCCTCGAATGCACAGTCGGCGATCTGGCTCAAAAATCGCTGCAGTTGTCCGCCGGATGATCGATTTTCTATTTCGGCTCCACCGGGTAACCTGCCGCCTGCCATGCATGCCATCCGCCTTTGAGGACATACAGATGCGAGTATCCGATTTTTTCCAATTTCCGTGCCAAACTGGCACTGGTGCCTTCATTCGGTCACGCTCAGTAGAGGACGAGGGTGGCGTCCTTGGCGTACTTTCTCGCCCAGTCATCGAACTTCGAGGGGTCTGCGCGCAAGGCGCCCTTGATCTTTGATTCACTCCCTTGCCAATCTTCCTCCACCCGGACATCCAGAATAATGACATCGGATAAATCGAGCCGGTCCTTGAGCTGTAAAGGGGTAATCCGGTCTGTTTCGGCATCTGCAGTCGAAATCACCGGGAAAAGGCCGAAAAGAATAAAAGCGATCAGAATGCTTCTGGGAGAACCGATCTTCATGAGCATCCTCATTAGTTGTCCCTGCACTGTCATTCCGGCGGAAGCCGGAATCCAGTCTTTTTCTGGATGCCGGATCGGGTCCGGCATGACGAAAAATGTCAAGGGAATTACGAGACAGTTAATAAGATCCTTTCGGATGAAGCTTGTCCTACTTTACGGCGATCACCGGGCAGGGGGCTTCCAGGATGACGTATTGTGCGGTAGAGCCCAACAGCAGCTTGCCGATCTTGGATCTCCTACGGACGCCCACGACCATCATATCCGCATCGATTTCAGTTGCATGTTGAACCAGCCTCTCCCCCGGCAGGGAATCGCTCACGAGAACCCGGACCTCGGTTGTAAAACCCTCATTTCCGAGCTCCTCTTTGATTCGATTCAGCTCCGCATCGGCCTGTTCCATCCTGTCCATGTCCTTTTCTTTGACGTCATGGTATTGGGAAAGGCAGGTGACGATGTGCAGATGCCCGTCGAATGCTTTCGCATGGACTTTTGCAAGACGGATCGCATCCTTTGCGGTATTCGATCCGTCGTATCCGATCAGTATCTTTTTCATCCGTTCCTCTTTTCTCCTGCGGATCAACCGATAGGTATTTTCGCCGACACATAGGTTCCCTTGCCGAATGCGGATTCGATCCAGAATTCTCCTCCAAGCTGTACGGCTCTTTCCCGCATGATCGTGATGCCGAGCGGTCCTTCAATCTGCCCGGAAAGACCGACCGGCGAATCGTAGTCGAAGCCTTTCCCGTCGTCTTCGATGGTAAGGATGATGACGTCGTTCTTTTTGAAAAGATTTACATTGATCTTTTTCGGGTCGGCGTGCTTGATGCAATTGGTCAGGGCTTCCTGGATGATTCGGTAGATGGCGATTTCCTTCTCCGGGGTTATCCGCTCCGGAACCTCCCTGGCGAACAGATCGATTTTCAATCCGGGATGATCCTCATTCAGCCGGTTGATCAGGGAACGAATGGCGCAAACCATTCCCAGCGTATCGAGAATGCTCGGCCTGAGCAGCCGCGAGGTGTCCTTGATGGAATCGATCAGGTAGAGGATTTTCTTTTTCGCGGAGTGGATACACGGCGTTACGTTTTCGATCCCGGGGCTGCTCTCGATCTGCTCCAGTTCGATCTTCAAAGCGGCAAGCACCTGAGCGGTTTTTTCATGAAGCACATAGGCAACTTCCCGCCGCTCCCTCTCAAGCATCCCCACAAGCCTCCTGGACAGATAGACGCGTTGTCTATGCTCCTGGCTGATCTTCTGGTTCAATTCGTGAAGCTTGTCATTCAGCTCTTCCAGCTCTTTCGATCTTTCCTCCAGTTGCGCCGTACGCTCCCGGACTCGAAGCTCCAACTCGTCCCGGGACGCGCGGATTTGATCTTCCAGTCCCTTGCGCTCGGTGATATCGCTGAAAATGGTCACGGCGGCAACGATGCTGCCGTCTTTATCGTAAATGGGGCTGGAGTCGACTTCCAGGATTCCCCGGGTGCCGTCGCCTCGAAGAAAATCGATCTCGAGGTTCGAAATGACATCTCCGGAGCGCACGGAACGGGCCAGCGGCCACTCTTCCGGCTGATACAGTCGCCCATCGGGGTGGAAACCTTTGTACGCATGATACCCTTCGATGTCATTGCACGATATGAAAGGGTGTCGCCAGATTTCTTCCACCCGATCATTGCCTGCAAGCATTCTTCCGGATGGCGCTTCGGCAATGATGACTCCGAGGGGCAGATGCTTTAAAACCGTCTGCAGGAGATCGCATGAATGGCCGAGTGCGACCTCCAAACCCCTCTGCGCAGTGACATCGAGAAAGGAGGCCATCATGTACGGGGAGCTTCCATCCTCATCTTTGATCATGACTGCTGAAACCTGGCCGATAAAGAGCGAGCCGTCCTTTCTTTTGGCAGGAAGCTCTCCGGTCCAGCTTCCGGTTTCATAAACGGCACCCACCGCCATCTGGGCCCGATGGGGAGACTGGAAAAGATCTGAAAACGATCGACCCACGATCTCGTTTTCGCTTTCATATCCCCAAAGCTTCAGGAGGGAGGGATTCACTTGTATCAGATGCGCTTCGTTGTCCAGGAATGCGATGCCGTTTATCGATGCATCGATTGCCATCCTGCCGAAGACAGCTTCTATTTGGAATTTTTCAACTGCTTCAATTCTTCGCTTGTCGAGCATTTCCCTTAGATGCCATGCAAAAGATACCTGGCAAAATCCCTTTTATTTTCGCGGACTCCGTGCAGACTCCCGCACGAGGTCAAAGGATTATATTCCATGCATCCGATAAAAATCAACCCTTGAGGTTCGAAGCATCGCAGTCGTATCCCTCAGAGTACTTTTCGAGGGCAGGACCTTTTCTTTCAGGCCTCCCGTATGATATGATCCCCTATCCAATCACAGGAGACGTCTGATGAAATCGCTTGAAAACCGCAAAGGAAACTACTTCTTTCTGACCGGAAGCGCCCCCTACTCATCCGGCGTGGCGGCTGCGGACGGGCATGAAATTCTTCACGCCACCTTGAAATCGCCGATTCCCTATCGCCGCGGGTTCGATTTGATCGAGCGCCACCTCGAATCGATCGGCAGGCCGCGCCACGCTCTTTGCGCGGTGGAGCTGCGGTGTCCAAAACCCTTTTCATTCGATGGATTCGACAGATTCAACGAAGGGTACCAGAAGCTCCTTGCAGACTGGGACCTCTTGGTGGATGGAAACAATCCAGTGGCAAGAACCAACATCGCGCCGGAAGTCGGTCCGCCGGAAGAGACCCTGCTGTACGCGTTCTCGTACACCGTGAGACGCGAGAATGCTCTTGACTTCCGAACCTTTGTCATCGCCGGAGGAGGGGAAATCCGTGAAGGGAAACGATCGGCAGATGCGATCGTGCGCTACGGGGAAACGACCGCTGAAGCCATGGGGGAAAAAGCCGCCTGGGTGATGGAACTCATGCGGGCGCGCCTCGATGGATTGAAGTTGACATGGTCCGACGTAACGGCGGTCGACATCTACACGGTTCATCCGATCCACCCCTTTTTGCCGGAGGCGGTGCTCGGGGCGATCGGTATGGCCGCCGCATACGGGATCCGCTGGTTCTACGGCAGACCGCCCATCGCAGGACTCGAGTATGAAATGGATATGCGCGGCATCCGGCAGGACATGGTATTATAATGCGTTGCGGGTTGCAGGTTACGAGTTGAGAATCTATCATCTTTCCGTTTGCTTTGCCAGGTTCGGCTTATTCCGATGCAACCTTAACGGTTCGGCCTTCTTCCTAACGCGCAACCCGCAACCCGCAACCCGTAACCGTAACTCGTAACCCGTAACTCGGAGAGGAACATTCATGCGTATCGTCGAAATTCGGGAAAAAACCGTTTCCATCGCATCGGACATCCGAAACGCTTACATCGATTTCGGTAAAATGACGGTTTCGGTTGTTGCGATTTTCACCGACTTCATCCGGGACGGGGCTCCGGTCGTCGGCTACGGGTTCAATTCCAACGGCCGATATGCCCAAGGATGCCTGCTGCGGGAACGATTCATCCCGCGAATCGCTGGCGCCGAGCCGGATCGTCTCCTGACCCCCGATGGGAGAAACCTGGATCCTTTCGGGATCTGGGATATCCTGATGTCCAACGAAAAGCCCGGTGGGCACGGCGAACGGTCGGTCGCCGTGGGGGTCGTGGATATGGCTGTCTGGGATGCGGTCGCAAAGATCGAGGGCAAGCCGCTTTATCGTCTTCTGGCGGAAAATCACGGCGACGGAAGGGCCGACGAGAAGGTATCCGTCTATGCGGCCGGAGGGTACTATTCCCCCGAAAAGGATCTTGAAAAACTGAAAGCCGAAATGAAGGGCTACCTGGACCTCGGGTATCGTATCGTAAAAATGAAAATCGGGGGCGCAAGCCTGAAGGAAGACCTCCGGCGCATCGAAACGGTTCTCGAGCTCGTCGGCGACGGCAGCCGGCTGGCCGTCGATGCCAACGGCCGATTCGATTTCAAAACGGCCCTCGAATATGCCAGAGCCATGGAGCCGTACAATCTCCGATGGTTCGAGGAGCCGGCGGATCCTCTCGACTACCTTCTCCATGCGGATCTAGCGAAAGAATACGGAAATCCTTTGGCTACGGGAGAGAACCTCTTCTCCATGCAGGATGCCCGGAACCTGCTCAGGCATGCGGGCCTTCGCCGGGAAAAAGATATTCTGCAGATGGATCCGGTATTGTCCTACGGTCTTGTCGAATACATCCGGATGCTGAAGGCCGTCGAAGCGCAGGGGTGGTCGAAGCGCCGATGCATCCCGCACGGCGGGCATCAGTTCGCGCTGAATATTGCAGCCGGTCTGCAGCTCGGAGGAAACGAATCGTACCCTCAGGTTTTTGCACCCTTCGGCGGGTTTGCGGACACCACACCCGTCCGGGACGGCTTCATCGGCCTGCCCGAAACCCCGGGGATCGGCTTTGAAGAAAAATCGAATCTGATGGATCTATTCCGGTCGCTTTTCCATTGACCTGCTTGAGTCGATCCTATCAATACCCCAGCCGCTCATTGATCAGGACTACCGTGAATTTGTCGATATCGGTGGGCCGTTTGAACAGAATAAGCAGCGCCGCACAGATCCTTTGGGGAGAACTGCAGTCGCTGCAGATTCCCGTTTCCGCACAAGGAGTATTCCTTTCCAGGCGTATGGCATTCAATACGGCCGCATGATGGCGGGTTCGATGAATCGCCTCGTCGAGGTTTTCGACCACCTTATTTGCGCCGAAGGCGACGATCACCCGTTTGGGCCCCGAGCAGGTTCCGGCCACCCGGTTTCCGCCGCCATCGAGATTGACCAGGATCCCGTCGACGGTTGCAGCATTTACACCGGCAATAAAGACATCCGAACTGCGCTGGGTTCTTTTCAATTCCAGCCTGCGTGCGGAATCTCCTTCGGCATCCCAGTGGTCATATACGGTAATTCCTCCGTTTCGCAGCGCCTCGACGATCCCCAATTCCCTGCGCAGGGTGATGGAGCCTCCGATGCCGACGGTTTCACCCGGTGCGATCTGACCCTGAATAAAATCTCTCGCTTCCGATACGGTTTCGAAAAAATGGGGGTCGAACTGCCTTTTTCTCAGCGCTTCGATCATCTTGGGAATGCGTTTGCGCATCTTTTCCTTTTCGATTTCTTCCACAGGATCTCCTTTCAAATAGAGGTTTCAGCGTTCAGGTTTCAGCCCGGCCTCTGGCTGGGCGGCCAGTTTGATCGAAACTGGAAACTGAACACTCCTGAACACTGAACGCTGAACGCTGAACACTGAACACTATATTGAAGTTTCACACGAGGATGCTCCCAACAGGCTGACACCTGAAACCCGAAACCTGAAACCTTCAAATCCGATACGAACCGTCCAGCCGCTTCAGCATTTCATCGTACCGGCGGTCGAGTGCATCGATGGCGGATCGGTATTCATCCCCATCGATTTTTCCTTCTCGGCGGAGCACCTCCAGCACGCTCCGTTCCCTTTCGTACCATTTTTCCGGATCGAAATTGTAGGTCATCTTCTCAGGCTGAGGGGGTTTGTTCGTTCAAGAAAAACCGCCACCGGCAAAACAAGCCGGCCGGGTGCGGGTCCGGCGGAGCGAACTCGCATTCCGTCCGGATTCTTTCGTGTGAGCCGCTGAACAAATGATCTCTATACGAAAGATGCCGGAAATGTTCAATGGTTAAAACAGGGCGCCCCTCTCCGCCAGCGATTCTCTGTGAGCATCGACAGGTTATCTCCAGCCAAGGTTGCGCAAATGCGGAAGATTGTTTACTATTCGTTCTGAAAGGCCTTGGCGGATACGAAAGCACAAGAGCATCTTGCACCTGCTTTCTCTTTGCGGGCCGAACGATTACGTTGGGAGTGGGCCATGGAATGGACGGCTGAAGCCGAAGCGGCCATCAAAAAGGTTCCGTTTTTTGTTCGAAAGAAAGTGCGTGCCAGGGTCGAGAAGGAAGCGCAGGAAGCCGGCAGATCGGTTGTCTCCATTTTGGAGGTCAACGCCGCCAAAGAGCGCTATCTGCACCGCATGGAATCCGAAGTGAAGGGGTATCGACTGGACTGCTGTTTCGGCCCGAGCGGCTGCCCCAATCGGGCGGCCCCGGGGGATTCTCTTGCGCAAAAAATTGAATCGCTTCTTAAGAACCAAGATATTTTGACTTTTCTTAGAGGGCATGTGAAAGGCAGTCTCAAGTTCCACCATGAGTTCCGGGTGGCAATCGCGGAATGTCCCAACGCCTGCTCTCAACCCCAGATACAGGATATCGGCATCATCGGCGCCTGCGTTCCGGGAATTACCGGCGAGCCGTGCAGCCGATGTGAATCGTGCGTGGATGTTTGCCGGGAGGAAGCCGTATCGCTGAATCCGGACGAAAATTGCCCCTCGATTCTGGCGGACAAATGCCTGAAGTGCGGCCGGTGCATACCCGTTTGCCCAACCGGAACCATCGCCGAGGCCCGAAAGGGCTACAGGGTTCAGTTGGGCGGGAAACTGGGAAGACACCCTCGGCTTGCCACGGAATTGCCGGGCATTTATGGAGAAGAGGAGGTTGTTTCGATCGTAAAGGACTGCCTGGTCCTGTATAAAGGAAAGAGCAGAAACGGAAAGCGGTTTGCAGAAATTGTAACCGAATCCGACATTCAGGGCATATCCCAACGTCATCCCAAGGAGAAGAACCCCTTTGAAACATCATGAAAAACAAGTCTCGGAAGAAACGAGCCCCGAAGCGCTTGCCCGCAGGCTCGAAGACTACTTCTTCAAGCGCCGCACCGGGGCGATCATCGCGTACAGCGGCGGAGTCGACAGTTCCCTGTTGGCCTATGCGGCCCACCGATCGCTTGGAAACCGCATGCTGGCGGTCCTGGCCGACAGCCCTTCCCTGGCGCGAAGAGAATACGGCTCCGCGCTGCGGTTTGCCGAAATGCACCGCATCCCGCTTCAGGTTGTGCAAACGCAGGAACTGGAAGATCCGCTCTACCGGAAAAATATGGCGGACCGATGCTACCACTGCAAAAAGGACCTGTTCAAAAAGCTCAACGATCTGAAAAGCAGGCTGGAACACCCGTATGGAACGGAATGGCCCTTTTTTTTCGGCATGAATCTTGACGATCTCGGAGACCACCGCCCCGGTCACAAGGCGGCCGAAGAGGCCGGTGTTTTCGCACCCTATGTAGAGCTCGGCTTCAATAAGGAATGCATCCGTTCGGTTTGTGCCCATTATGGACTTGAGGAGATCGCCGTAAAAGCGGCCATGCCGTGCATGGCCAGCAGAATCGCTTACGGGGAAACGGTCACGGCCGAGAAGCTGCTTCAGGTTGAAAAGGCCGAGGATCTCCTATATGATCTGGGTTTTAAAGTGTATCGCGTCCGTCATCATGGGAGTTCCGCAAGAATCGAAGTGCGGCCGGAAGATTTCACCCTCGTCCTGAACAAAAGGGAGCGGATTCTAGAGAGGCTCCATGCGCTCGGATTCACCTACGTTTCCCTCGATCTGGGCGGATTTAAAAGCGGTTCACTGAACGCCGTATTGAAACGGAAAGAGAGGGAATGACCCGATCCCTGCTATTTTGCCTGTTGATTCTGATCGGTTCCCAGGCGCACGGCGGTCTGCTCGAGCCTTCCGGAACCCCTTCCCTGATTTCCATCGTTCGGAATCGGGCCCCTCTCGAATTTTGCGGGGAAGCAGTGCTGCTGGACGATCCGGAGGTCAGGGAGCGAGCGGAAAAGGAGCTTCTGCTTACACTTTGGGACCGGCCGCAGGTCATCCTCTGGGCAAAACGGGCAAACCGATATCTCCCCCTGATCGAAGCCATGATCAAGGAGGCGTCGCTGCCCGAAGACCTGAAGTATATCCCCCTCATCGAAAGCGCTCTTCGCCCCGATATCGGATCCCCCAAGGGGGCCGTCGGTTTCTGGCAGTTTCTCCCCGAAACCGCGCAAAAATACGGGCTGACGGTCAACGCGATGATCGATGAACGCCGGAACGTGATCCCTTCCACAGGGGCGGCCCTCCGGTACCTCAAAGCGCTCTATATTCGATTCGGGTCCTGGGCGGTGGCGGCCGCTGCTTTCAACATGGGTGAAGAGGGAATGGCGGCTGAAATCCTGGCCCAGGGAACCCGTTCCTACTGCGATCTCTATCTTCCCCTCGAAACACAGCGCTATATCTTCAGGATTCTCGCCGCCAAACAGATCCTGTCCGACCCTTCGAGTTACGGCTTCCATTTTACATCACAGGATCTCTACCCTCCTCTCCAGTTCGATCGGATTCGCCTGGATCTCAAAGTGGAGATTCCCATTTTGATGGCTGCGAAAGCCGCGAAAACCACCTTTAAAAAGATCAAGGATTTGAATCCTGAAATCCGGGGCTACTACCTGCCTCCGGGTTCCCACAATCTTACCGTTCCCAGGGGGGCTGCGGAAAAATTTCAATCCCGTTTCGAAGAGCTTCTCGTAAAATGGCAGCCGAATAGAGAAAACCGTGTTTACGTCGTTCAGCAGGGCGACACCCTTTCGTCGATCGCGGACCGCTTCAGGGTACCGCTGCCCGCCCTTCTGATCTGGAACCGACGGAATCCGACCCGGCCCATTTACCCGGGCGACCGTTTGATCATCGCCCCCGAGGATCCGGGCTACCAGACACAATAACACAGTGTTCGGCGTTCGGAGGTTTCCCGCCGAAGCGCCCGGTTTGATCGAATCAGAAACTTATAAGTGTTTGTTTATTTTGCATTTTGAGTTTCGAATTTGTTTCGAATTTGTTTCGGATTTCGATATTCGGATTTTGGATTTTTACTCTTAAAAGGAGGATCAAGCGTTGCTTCAGATAAAATCGTTCGACTTTAAAAAGGATCGACTCGATGCGCTGATGATCATGGCATGCGAAGACAAAGAAATTTATGCAGACAAAGCGATCCAATCACTGATCCGAAAAGCCAGATCCCTTGATGAATTCAAAGGCATGGAAAAAGATGAGATCACGTTTTATTCACCGCCGGAAATCAAGGCGGGCAGAGTCACGGTGATGGGAATCGGAAAAATTGGAAAAGTCGACGCCGAATCTCTTCGAGCCGCTTCGGGCAAAGCTGTCAGGGATGCCATGAAAAAAGGTGTGGAGGCGCTTTCCATTGCCGTCCCCTCATCGGGTGAGCTCGGCATGGAAATGCCGAACCTGCTGGAAGCCCTGGGGGAAGGCGCAGTCCTGGCAAACCATCTTTTCTCCAAATACAGGAAAGAGGAAAAAATCAAAGCGCTTGGAAAAATCACTCTTCTGACGGACCGGTCTTCGGCCGATGACGCCTCCCGGCTGTGCGGCCGCATCGAAACTGTCTGCGGAGCCGCCCATCTCGCCAGGGATTGGGTCAATACCCCTTCAAACGACAAAACTCCGGAGCTGTTTGCCGCCTCGATCGCCCGGGCTGCCGAAAAACACCATCTGAAGGCTACGGTCCTCGACGAGAAAGCATTGAAACAGAAAAAATTCGGTGCGCTGCTGGCAGTCGCAGGCGGCAGCCGCAGCAAGCCCAGGCTGGTTATTGTGGAGCAGCATGCAAAAGATGCCGAAAAAACAGTCGTACTGGTCGGTAAAGGGGTTACTTTCGACTCGGGCGGAATCAATTTGAAGCCCGGCGGCTCTCTGGATGGGATGAAAGCGGATATGTCCGGAGCTGCGATCGTAGCGGCGACCCTGATTGCGGCTGCAAGGCTCCAGCCGAAACTGAATCTGATCGGTCTGATGCCGATCGTTGAAAACATGCCTTCCGGTTCGGCTGTCCGGCCCGGAGACATTGTTCGCTCCTTTTCCGGGAAATCGATCGAGATCGGAAATACGGATGCCGAAGGTCGCCTGATTTTAGCCGATACCCTGGCTTATGCCGTAAAGACCTACAAACCCGATACGTTGATCGATCTGGCAACCCTGACCGGTGCATGCGTGATTGCATTGGGGGAAAAGATTGCGGGGGTATTTTCCATGGACGACCGGCTGGCGGAGCGGATCCTCGGATCCGGGGAGAAAACCGGGGAGCGATGCTGGCAAATGCCGATGCCGCAGGACTACAAGGAGCATTTAAAGAGCGACTTTGCCGATTTGAAAAACGTCGGAGATTCCCGCTGGGGCGGAGCCATCGTGGCGGCGCTGTTCTTGAATGAATTCATCGACCGCACCCGATGTGACACCCGATGGGCGCATATCGACATTGCAGGTCCTTCATACCTGAAGAAAGAGTCGGCATACTGCGGAGCCGGGGCCACCGGCTTCGGGGTCCGCCTGCTGTGCGATCTCCTGGAAAAGCTATAGAATTTCCAATGTAGAATGCAGAATTTCCAATGTCCAGGGGGGCATGTCATATTTGGACATTCTACATTGGACATTTTACATTGGACATTCAGAAGGGTGTCAGGCTCTCGAATCCATCTTCGGTTACCAGAAGGGTCTGCTCGAATTGTGCCGAAAGGCTTCTGTCCCGTGTGACCGCCGTCCAATTGTCTTCCAGGATGTAGAGTTCCTTCTTTCCGAGATTGATCATCGGTTCGATGGTGAAAACCATTCCGGGGACCAGCGCGATCCCCTCCCCTTTGCGGCCGAAATGGGGGATTTGGGGGGGCTCATGAAAACCGAAACCCACGCCGTGTCCGACAAAATCCCTCACCACCGAGCAGCCTTCATCTTCGGCAAACCGCTGGATCGCCCAACCGATGTCCCCGACGCGATTACCGGATCTGACCATGGACATTCCGATCCGAAGACTCTCCAGCGCCACCCGAACGATCTTTTCCGCGCCCGGACCCGGGGCTCCCACGAAGAAGGTTTTACTGGCATCCGCATAGTAGCCGTTTAGAATCGGGGTGACATCCACATTGATGATGTCGCCTTCTTTCAGCCGATATCTTCCCGGTATGCCGTGGCAGATCACTTCGTTTACCGAAGTACATACGCTTTTAGGGAACCCCCTGTAATTCAGAGGGGCCGGTATGGCGCCGTTACTGATTGTGACGTCATGAACCAGGGTATTGATTTCATCGGTGGTCAACCCGGGCCGGATCTGCGCTTCCACCAGATCGAGGGTTTCCATGACAAGCCTTCCCGCGGCGCGGATCCCTTCGATGTCCTTCGGCTCCTTCAATCGAATATCGTATTTTTCTGCATAAACGGACTTCAGATCGTCGCCTTCCTTTCCGCTTGCGTCGAGGCAGCATTTCTTGTATTTCAACCCGCTGCCGCAAGGGCAGGGATCATTCCGGCCGACCTTTTCTGTTCTCAGCTTCATGAGGAAATCCAGTTTATCCTTCGAACTTTTGGCCTTCCAGCTTTTGAGCTATCGGATGAATATAGGCAACTCGTCTATCGGTGTCAAGCAAATGAGAACCGAGCCGGGGAGAGGTTTCAGGTCTCCGGCCGTTAAGCGGCTGAGTCGGTTCAACAAGAATGTTGGAATTGACTCTGCAACCCTGAATCATTATAGTGGCGCATCAGAGAAAGGGGTCACCCCCTCAGATTATAATCAAGATTATAAAAGGCTGACCCCCAAGCTGACACTGAAACCTGACACCTGGAACCTCCACATGCATTACGAGGGAAACATCATCCGGCCGCCAAGCGAGGCAAACAGCATTCTGCTGCAGGCAACGGTGGGGTGTTCCCGGAACAAATGCACATTTTGCGGCACCTACCGGGGGGAGCTTTTCCGAATCAAGGAAGAAGCAATCGTGATGGAGGACATCGGGTTTGCTGCGGCCTACTGCAAAAATCAGCGGCGGGTCTTCCTGTGCGACGGAGATGCGCTGATCCTTCCGCAGGAGCGGCTGCTGAAGATTCTTTCGGCAATTAGAAACCGGCTTCCGTGGGTGACGCGGGTGGGAGTGTATGCCAATGCGAAGAGTCTGAAGATGAAGACGGACGAAGAGCTCAGGATTCTGCGGGAGCACGGTCTTGGAATTGCGTATATGGGCCTTGAAACCGGCGATGATTTGACTCTGGAGGCCATCAGAAAAGGAGCTGATTCAGAAGAGATGATCCGGATGGGGAGAAAGGCGCGCTCAGCAGGAATCAAACTTTCCATTACCGTGCTGCTGGGAATCGCCGGAAGAAAGCGTTCCCATATCCATGCAGAGGAAACGGGACGGGTCCTTTCCGCCATCGATCCGGAATACGTGGGGGCACTCAGCCTCATGCTGATCCCGGGAACCCCCCTCCACAGAGACTATACGGCCGGAAAGTTCCAACGCCTCGAACCGGATGAAATGCTGAAAGAGCTGAGGACCATGATCGCATCGACGCAGCTTACGCGCGGCCTTTTCCATGCGAACCACGCTTCGAACTACCTGCCCCTCAAAGCAAGACTTCCCAGAGACAGGGAAGAAATCTTAAGGCTCATCGACGATGCACTCCAGGGGCTTGTCCCGTTGAAACCGGAGTGGCTGCGGGGACTATAGAAAAACAGGGATGCCTCTCTCTTCTTGCCTCGATTCGTCTTTTGCGGTATCTTAGAGTCTGATTCTTCGTTTCTACGATACGGACTTTCCGTAGGGTGGAAGCCCTCCGATTCCTGCCCCGGTGAAAACAGCGGGAGGACGATGGAAACACTTGTGAACCAGAAGACCGGCTCCGTTCATTACCTGGAAAAACTGCCCGCGTTTGTCGATGCCATCGAGTCCATGAAGGAGATTATCATCACCAACGTGGTCCTGATCGGCCAGATCAACGCGCCTACCTTCCGGGAGCGGCGTCGTGCCACCGTATTCATGGAGAGACTGGTCGATTTTCAGGTCGACGAGTGCACCACCGACGGGTACCGAAACCCCATCGGCATCATTCGAGGCACCAACGACGCCAAAGCCCCTATCTTTGTGGTCGCTCATCTGGACACGGCCGTCGACCGTGACCGGGACGGGCTGCTCAATTACAAGGTATCGGTCAATTCCATCAAAGGGCCGGGAATTCTCGACAATTCCCTGGGGGTCGGGGTTCTTTTGTCGCTGCCGGAGCTCTTCCGCCGGTTGGACCTGCGGTTCGAGTCGGACATCGTGCTGGCAGGAGTGATCCAATCCATCGGAAAAGGGAACCTGCGCGGAATCCGCCATCTGGTAAAGACCTGGCCCACGCCGATCCGGGGCGCCGTCTGCATCGAGGGGGTCGATCTCGGCAGGCTGAACTACTACACGGAGGGGATGATCCGATGTGAGGTTACCTGCAGGATCGAATCGGAAAACGATATCGGCGATCAGTTCAAACCAAACCCCATCCTGATACTCAACGATATGATCAATCAGGTTCTCAAGCTGCCGCTGCCCCAACGACCCCGTACAAGAATCGTTTTCGGGAAAATATCCGGAGGGATCGACTACGGCAAAGTCCCCGAAGCGGCCAGTCTGGGGTTCGAGGTTCGAAGCGATTCGGACCGGATGGTAAGAGAGATCTTCAATGAAATCAAAGATATCGTAGATGGCATCGGACACGAGCATGAAGTTCAGCTTGAAATGAACATCATCAGCAACCTGAATGCCGCCCGTTTGAAATTCAACCACCCGCTCGTAAAAAACGCCGGGTCCGTAATGAAAACCCTCGGGTTCAAGCCGGTGAGCGAACCGAGCGAATCGGAACTGTCCATATTTCTTTCACGGAAGATCCCTGCCGTCACGGTCGGCATCACCCGGGGAAAAAACAGGGCGTCCGATGTCGCGTCCATGAAAATAGAACCGATGTTTAAAGGGATTGCCCAGGTAATCGGGATTCTGATGGCAATCGACAGCGGAATCTGCGATGAATAACTCATGGCTCGACACAAACACCTTTCATTACTCCGAGTTTCGGGATCTCAACCAATTGGTTCGGGAAAAGAAACGCAAGGGGCTGAAAATTTCCTTGTGCCTGCCGACTTTGAATGAAGAGAGAACCATCGCCAAAGAAATCCTCATCATGAAGTCCGAGCTGATGAAACGGTATCCGCTGCTGGATGAAATCGTCGTGATCGACTCCGGCTCGACCGACAAGACGCTCGAGGTCGCCAGAGCATACGGCGCCGATGTGTACCTTTCCGACGAGATCCTTCCCGAGCTCGGAAAGTACAAGGGGAAGGGCGAAAATCTCTGGAAAGCCCTCTATATCACGAGTGGAGACATCATCGTCTATCTGGATGCGGATATAAAGAACATCCATCATCGATTCGTCTACGCATTGATCGGCCCCCTCATTCTCAAAGACAACATCAAATTTGCCAAAGCGTTCTACGATCGCCCGATCGCCATCGGGAAAAGCAAGATGCGGCCGACCGGCGGCGGCCGGGTGACGGAACTGGTGGTGCGGCCGCTGTTTGCACTCTTTTTCCCCGAACTCACCCAGATCATTCAACCGCTTTCGGGTGAGTACGCCGGCTATCGAGAGGTCTTCGAGCGGATTCCGTTTCCGATCGGATACGGGGTCGAGACCAGCATGATTCTGGATATCTATGAGAGGTGGGGCCTGGACGTCATTGCTCAGGTGGATCTGGAACGGCGGGTCCACAGAAATCAGGACACCAAAGTCCTTGGCAAGATGTCTTTCGTGATCCTCAAGACATTTCTCAACCGGATCGAAAAATTGAATCTCATCAGACTGGACAAAGGACTTTCAGACGAAATGATTCAATACAATCTGATTCGAAATCAATACCGGCCGGACATCTTCAAGATCAAAGGGGTGGAGCGCCCGCCGATGGTCGAAGTACCGGATTACCGTGAAAAGTTCGACATACCGTCTCCCCGGTGGAAAGAGGCTATTCAAATTGCCGAAATTAAAACCTGAATCCCGAATGCCCGAATCGATCCTTCCCGGGTCCAAACTGATCGATCCTTTCAACCGCAGGCTCGATTATCTTCGATTATCGATTACCGATCGATGCAATCTCCGGTGCATCTACTGCCAGCCGGAAGGGCTTCGAAGGAAACTGAGGCATGAGGAAGTATTGACCTACGAGGAGATTCTTCGGATCGCACGAATCAGCCTTTCTCTTGGGATTGCTAAAATCCGGGTCACCGGCGGCGAGCCGCTGGTCCGAAGGGGCGTTTACGGTTTTCTGGCAGAACTGACGGATCTTGAAGGGCTGTCGGATGTCTCTCTCACAACCAACGGGGTCTTTCTCGAAGAGCATATCGAAAGAATCCGAAAAGCAGGCATCCGAAGACTCAATATCAGCCTGGATACACTGAACCGTGAAAAATATGCGAAGATTACCGGTCAGGATCGGTTCAACCAGGTATGGAAAGGAATCCTGGCAGCGGAACAGATGGGATTTCATCCCATAAAGATCAATATCGTGGCGCTTCGCGGGATCAACGAGGAGGAATTCTCCGATTTTGCGGGGCTCACCTTCAAATACCCTTTCCACGTGCGGTTCATCGAGTTCATGCCCATCGGCCCAAACACGGATCTTAACGCATCGGCGCTTCTCACCCCGGAGATCAAGCGGCGGATTTCGGTGCAGGGGGAGATTTTTCCGATTGCACACGAATCGTCAGACGGGCCTGCGGAAAGATTCAGATTCGAAGGCGCAAAAGGAGAAATCGGCTTCATCAGCGCTCTAAGCCGGCACTTCTGCGGAACGTGCAATCGGCTCCGCCTGACTGCAAGCGGTCAGCTCCGAGTATGCCTGCTTTCAGATATTCAATTCGATCTGAGAAAACCTCTTCGCAGCGGTGCTTCGGATCGGGAGCTCGCCGATATTTTCATCGAAGCCGTCCGGGTCAAACCGGGTCGTCATCTTCTTGCCTGCGACCGGAGCTTTTCGGGGGTTTCCTCACAGATGTCGAGCATCGGGGGATAGCAGCTCAGCAAAGATCCTCGTCCAGAGGCCGTGGTTTGAGCTATGGCATGATTTATTGAAAATTCGAAATCCGAATATCGAAATACGAAACAAATTCGAAAACTCGAAATTCCAAATACCAAAACAATTCCGGGCAGCGGTTCTTTCATCGGCTCGTATTACTGTCATTCTAATTTCGGTCATTGGAATTTGTTTCGGATTTCGGATTTCGTGCTTCGGATTTGAATCTGGGATGCGATTGGAAAGAGCCAATTGCCTCGAATCCCGGTCCGGAGGGGGCAGAATCCCTATCCTGCATAAAAAGAAGCCCGGGTCGCAGGAGTGTGAGGCTACATTTACTCGCACATTATCTGGTGAAGCGGCCCGGGCGAATGAATTGAAGAATCACAGGCTTTAACCGCTCGCGCTCCGCAAATACAGCTCAACTTCAGGAACCTGTGATTCTTTCAATTGTCGAAAGCTTCTATCAGCTTCCCTGCGGCGAATCAAGAGTTTTTTTTGCGGGTTACGGGTTGCGGGTTAAAATCACTCTTCTCGAATCTTCTAATCTTCTTTCTCTTCCGACTTCTGGCCTCCGACTTCCGACTTCTTTCTCTTCACCGGATCAGATTCGGGAGAAACAGGATGATTTCCGGAAAAACCATCAGAATGATCAGGCAGACGATGTAGGCCGGAATAAAGAAGGACACGCCTTGGAACACTTGCTCCAGGGTCACGCCCTCGGCCATTCCCGCCACCACGAAGGTGGTCGCCCCGACCGGCGGCGTGACCGCCCCCAGGGTGGTGATCACCGTAATGATGACCCCGAACCAGATCGGATCGTAGCCCAATTCCGCGGAAACCGGAAAAAAGATCGGGATGGTCAGCAGCAGGAGGGCCAGCGCATCCATGACGGCTCCCCCAAGGATGTAGATTCCGAAGATGATTGCCATGATCATCGTTTTTGATACCGGCAAACCGACAACCCACTGGGCGATATCGAAGGGAATCCGTGTGACCGCGAGAAAGCGCCCGAAAATCATCGCTCCGGCTACAATCATGATGACCATGCAGGAAATCCGCAGGGTATCTCTGATGGAGTGGATAAGACCCGTCCATTTCAGCCTGCCTTGTCCCGCAGTGATAAGGACGGCAAAAAAGGACCCGGCGGCTCCGGCTTCAGCCGGTGTAAAAAAACCGAAGAAGAGGCCGAGCATGACCAGCAGGAAAAGGACGACCATCTCGGAAGCGCCTCCGAGCGATCGCATTTTTTCTGCGAAAGTGCTTTGGGAGCCGGACGGCCCCCAATCTCTTCGGAGCCGGCACAACAGATAGACCGTCAGCATCAGGAGAGCGGTCAGCAAGATCCCCGCGCCGATGCCGCCGTAAAACAGCTTTGCAATCGACTGCTCTGTGGAAAGCCCGATTACGATCAGAACCACACTGGGCGGAATCACGACCCCCAGAGTGGACCCGCAGGCGACAGTGCCCGTGGAAAACACGGGATTGTAGCCGTATTTCTTCATCTGGGGAAGCGCCACCGTGCTCATGGTGGCGGCCGTGGCGGCATTGGAGCCGCAGATGGCGGAAAATGCCGCACAGGCCATCACCGTTGCCATGGCGATGCCGCCCCGGATCTGCCCTACCCAGTGATACGCCGATCTGTAGAGCTTTTCGTTGATTCCGGAGTAAAAAGCGATCTGACCCATAAAAATAAACAATGGAATGACCGTCAGCCCGTAGCTTGAAAAGGTGGACCAGAGGACCGACCCGATCATGTTGAGCCCGGCATCGACCGATACGAGATAACAGAAGCCGACGAAGCCGACCACTCCCATGGCGACACCCACCGGCATCCCGAGCACAAACATCACCGCAAGCAGCAGAAGAATGCCCAGAATGCCGATATGCGCCGGGCTCACGACAGGCGCCTCTCTTTCGCAAAAACCGTCTGGAAAAAATCGGCAAAAAATATCAGGGCAAGAAACCCGCAGCCGAGCGCCACTCCGTAGACAAAGGGATGGTATTCGATTCTCAAGGTTTCGGTAACCTCTCCCGTGTTCCGGATCACAGCCGCCTTTTCCGATATCTGCCATGCCGCAAGAGCAAAAAAGACCATGCAGGCAAGATGATTTACCCCGTTTACGATCCTCCGCATGCCCGGCGGGAAGGCGGATACCAGGATGCTGACGGAAACATGCCCTTTTTTGAGCTGGGTGTAGCCGAGTGCAAAGGAGGTCAGTACGGCACCCAGCAACCCCATCAGCTCATAGGTCCCCGAAATCGGAAGCCGAAAAAGACGCAAAAAAATATTGGAGCAGGTCAGCACGATCATGGAAACAAGAAAGGCCCCGGCTACAAATACCAGTGTACCATTCAGGTATCGGATAAGGCCGTTCAATTTTCTCATGGGTTCATTCCGCAATCGTTCAAGTGAGAGGGTTCAGTGTTCAGGTTTCAGGATACCCCCACAAGGCTGGCACCTGAAACCAGAAACCCGAAACCTTCCGGCATGATTACATGGAATGCTTCTGAATCAACGTTTTGATGTCTTCCACGATCGCTTTTGCCGGATACCCCTTTTCGGAAGCATCCTTGATCCAGGCATCCGTCAAGCCCCGGAGCTTTTCATTCCAGCGGGCCTTTTCCTGGGCCGGCAACTGAATAAATTCGACCTGGTGGGTTTTTTTAGACCATTCGTTCGATTCCTTGACGTGATTGTCCATGTATTCGCCGGTCCAGATCGATTGTTCCGTGATCATGTCCTCCATGACTTTCTTCACTTCCGCCGGCAGCGAATTCCAGCTCGCCATATTCATGACCACGGCAAAAGGATAAATCACCGTTTCGGTGAGGGTGGCATAGCGGCAGATTTCGGCAAATTTGAAGTCTTTCATCACTTCGAGAGAAGAAAA
This sequence comes from Desulfobacteraceae bacterium, assembly GCA_003599475.1. The sequence continues at coordinate 1,860 of QZKK01000067.1, read as the reverse complement.
GAGCCCTTGGACGACCCCTTTCTGCAGCGCTTCCGGGACGGCGGACATCGGCATCCCGACGTCATTGGCCCCCCATGCCTTCAGCAGTTCGCCCGCTCCTCCCGAGCCCCTCAGGCTCAGCCCCTTGAGGTCTTCGAGCGTTCGGATGGGCACTTTCGACATGATATTCGAAGGGGCGGTGGCGAACATGGCCAATACTTTCACATCCGCAAAAGGTTTGGGCTGGTATTTCTTATACAGGTCCAGCAGGACCAGGCTTCCGACCTTTGCATTCGGAATACCCAGGGGAAGAGCCGTGGCGTTTGTAACGATGAAGCGCCCGGGCTGGTACGCCATGCAGAGGTTTCCGATATCGGCCTGCCCGGCGATCACACCATCCATCATCTCGGTTGCCCCCAGCAATGTGCCGCCCGGAAACGTTTTGATGGCGACCTTGCCGGCAGTCCGTTTTTCCACTTCCGTTTTCCACCGCTCCATCTGGACGCAGGGGAAAGTGGGCGCCGGCGGGAAATTCGCGTAACGCAGCGTGATCGGAGCGGCAGCGCCGGAAGTCGTAAGAAAAAGACTCAGCAAAATTGCCGCCGTTACAAATCCGAACATCCCTCGAATCGATTTCTTTTTCATAAAACCCCCCCTTGAATTTTAGATTTTAGATTGAAGATTTTAGATTTCCGAGCCTTTGCCGCTTGTACGTTGCAGGTTGCACGTTGCACGTGAACGTTGAACCTGAGTTTGCTTTAGGCTTTGAGCTTTCAGCTTTGAGCTTCAAGCTTCCCCACGGTTATCGAACACCCTCCGGCTCTTCCGCTCCGTTCTCGGCAAAGAGCCGTGCGGAACGATTTCCACCCTCGATCGAACCAGAATCTTGCGGCGGATCTCCAAGGCGACCGCCTCTGCAAGCGCCGCATCATCGGCGGCGGAAGCATCCTTTCCGCGTTCGGCCCGGATCGTCATAACATCCCGACCGTCTTCGAGATGGTTGAGATGGATCTGATATTCGCTTCCGATGCCGGCAATCCCGCTCAGCACATGATCGATCTGGCTGGGATAGATGTTGACGGCGCGGTAGGTAAACATATCGTCGCTTCGCCCGATGATGCGATCATGCTGCGGAAAGGGTGCCCCACAGGGGCATTCCTGGCGGAGAAGCCGGGTCATGTCATGGGTTCTGTAGCGGATCAGAGGGCTTGCCTCTTTGCAGAGCGTGGTCACGACGAGTTCGCCGACTTCCCCCGGAGGTACCGGTTTTAGCGTCTCCGGATCGATAACTTCATAGATGAAATAATCGGCCCAGTAGTGAATGCCGGTATGATGCCTGCAATCGAGCCCGGTTCCGGGGCCGTAAACTTCGGTCAGACCGTAGATATCGAAGATTTCCTCCACATGCATCAATTCCCGGATCCGGCGGCGCATGGATTCGCTGTGCCGTTCGGCCCCCATGATGATCTTCTTGACCTTGATTTTTCCCGCCAGGTTCCGCTTCTCGATCTCTTCAGCCATCAGAAGCGCCATGGAAGCCGTGGCGCAAAAAACGGTGGTCTCCATATCCACCATCATCTCACAATGCATATCGGCATTGGCGGGTCCGAGCGGAACGGCCATGGCTCCGAAGCGCTCGCAGCCGGCCTGAAATCCGACTCCGGCCGTCCACAATCCGTAGCCGACAGCGATCTGAACCCGATCCCGGGGAGTCAAGCCGGCCATTTCATAGCAGCGGGCGAACATGTTTGCCCAGACATCGATATCTTTCGCGGTATAGCACAGGATCTTGCGCTTGCCGGTGGTTCCCGAAGAAGCGTGGATGCGGACGACGTTTTCAAAGGGGGTCGAAAGCAGCGGAAAAGGGTAGCCTTCCTCCAG
>QZKK01000162.1 GCA_003599475.1 Desulfobacteraceae bacterium | reverse complement strand
GGCTCCGGTGAGATCAAGTGGGGGGCGCAGCTCACGGTCCGGGAAAGCCAGGCGGGTGTCTTTTTCTACAAGGGAAAAGCCGTAGAAGCCTTCGGGCCCGGCCGGCACACGCTCAAGACCGCCAATATCCCGATCTTGACGAAGATCGCCAGCATCCCATGGGCGCTTTCAAGCCCTTTGCGGGCGGAGGTCTATTTCGTCAACCTCAAGGTCTTCGCCAATCTGAAATGGGGGACCCGGGATCCGGTCGCCTTCAAGGACTCGGAGCTCGGGCTGGTCCGGTTGAGGGCCTACGGCATATTCAACCTGCAGGTCGTGCAGCCGGTGCTCTTCATCAACCGCCTGGTCGGGACCCAGGGAGTCTTTACGACGGAGGAAATCGAAGAGTATTTAAACCGGGTGATCGTTTCCCGCTTCAACGACTTCATGGGCGAGACGCTGGATACCCTCTTGAATCTGCCTGCAAGATACGACGAGGTCTCGGAGGGGTTGGCCGCACGCCTGCACGAGGACTTCAGCCGTTTCGGCCTGAATCTCTTCAACCTCTATATCAACTCGATCACGCCTCCCCCGGAGGTCCAGCAGGCCATCGACGATCGGAGCCGGATGGAGGTATTCAAAGACATGGACCGGTTGATGCAGATGAAGGCGGCCATGGCCATGGAAAAAGCCTCCGAAGGCAAAGACGGGGCAGGGGCCGATCTGGGGATGGGAACCAGTCTGGGTTTGATGATGCCGGCGATGTTCGCCCGGTATTTCGAAGGTCCCAAAGGAAAGCCGGGGGAAGGCGGCCCTCATCCTCAGGAACCCCCGCCGAAGTGCCCCGAATGCGGGAATGCGATTCCCGGAGACGCAAGGTTTTGCCCCTCCTGCGGCCACCAGCAGCTCGTTTTCAACCGGTGTCCGGACTGCGGGAAAAATCTTCCGGCGAATGCAAATTTCTGTTCCCGCTGCGGACATGCCGTGGAAGTAAAGCCGGCGCCGAAACGGTGTGTGCATTGCGGCGCGGAGAACCTGCCCGATTCAAGGTTCTGCAACCGGTGTGGGGAAAGACAGGGTTCAACGATTTCAACGTGAATCTTCTGATCGAACATCAGTGCCCGCAGTGCGGGGCGCCTGCAACGCTTCAGGAATCCGATCGTCTCTACCCGTGTCCATACTGCAGGGTAAATTCCTATCTGGTAGAAACCGATTTTTTCCGCTACATGTTTTCCGTCGATGCGGCATCCGGCAAGGAGCTGATTTATTTCCCGTACTGGCGGCTCAAGGGGATGCTATTTTCCGTAAGCCCCCAGGGTCTTGAACATCGCTTCATCGATGTCAGCCTGCAGGGGAGCGAATCCAGCGTTTTGCCGATTTCTCTCGGGTTGAGGAGCCAGGCGCTGAAGTTGAAGTTTGTTTCTTCGGATGCCCGGGGCCGATTCCTTGCGCCTCGACTGCCGCTTTCCCAGGTAAAAAAAACGCTCGACACGAGATTCTCCCTTCACCTTCCGAAACCGATTCTGCATCAGGCGCAGATCGGAGAATCCTTGAGCCTGATCTATTCTCCTTTCTATATTCAAAACGGGGTCTACGACGGAATTCTGAATCAACTCGTTTCCGACAGCGTCCCGGATGGGTTCGATGCCGGCCAGGTTCCGGGAGGCCGGCCCGGCTGGAATGTCCGATTCATCCCGACGCTCTGTCCGAATTGCGGGTGGGATCTTCAGGGAGAGCGGGATTCACAGGTTCTTGCCTGTTCGAATTGCGCATCGATGTGGCGGGGGACTGCCGAGGGGATGAGGCGGGTAAAATTTGCGATTCTCCCTTCGAAGAGCGAATCGGCCGTTTATCTGCCCTTCTGGCGAATCAAGGCGGAGGTATCCGGGATTGCGCTCAGATCGTATGCGGATCTCGTACGCGCAGCCAATCTCCCAAGGGTCATTCAACCGGGCTGGGAGGAGATCGAATTCCGGTTCTGGGCCCCCGCGTTCAAGGTGCGGCCCCAAACCTTTCTGCGCCTGGCCGATCATCTCACGCGATTCCAGCCCGGGGGGCATCTGGAAGCGGACCTGCCGAAAGGCAAAATCCATCCGGTGAATCTTCCGTTTACCGAAGCCGTGGAAAGCCTGAAAACGATCGTCGCCGGTTTCTTGAGACCGCGTAAAGCTTTGCTGGAAAAACTTCTCGAGATCCGTATCGGGGCCATGGGCCGCCTTCTTGTCTTCATTCCTTTTGTCGAAACCCTTCATGAACTGGTCCAACCGGAATACCGGCTTGCCGTCAACAGAAATCAACTCCGGCTTTCCGGAAACCTTTGATGGAAGCCCAGTCGAATTTTTGACGTTGGACGTTGTTTGAAAGGCCTGCAGTGTCTGTTGCAGGCCCCCCCCCGCTATCGGCATTCCTTCCAAAACTGCGGTCTGCGGCTCTTTGCGGGTGATCGATCTGCGGCCCCCGGCAACAGGCCCCCTTGGAGTGCCGGTCTGTGGAATAATTATTGCAGCAACTGGAAATCCGAGGCGGTCCCGCTAAATGGGGCCGATCTCACCGAAGCTGCCGAACCCTCCATCGGGCGCATGGAAGCGGCTTAGTGCTTCGACGCGCAATTATTGTGACGTATTATCAGGCATTGGGTAGATATAATTGCTTGCTCGGCACTAAGTCCTGAGCAAGTAAATTCGTCACCGGATTTATGCGCCGATGGACTTAGGCAAATCGAGGATTGATGTTTTTATGGAAGAAAACTGAAATGAATGCCGGTCCGCGACATCGAGTCAAGACGATGAAGCTTGCTCTTCCCAAGTTTCCGGCCCTCATTTTTGAATCCATGGCGACATCCGCTCTGCTCGGATATTTGAAGGTACAGGCGTATCTTTCAGACGAGCTTTTTTTTCTTTTTCTATCGCTGTTTTGTCTGATCTTCAGCCTTTACTACGGCCTTTCCGGCGCCTGGGCATCCATTTTGTTCGCCATCTTTTTAAATGCCATGTTCCTGCAGAACGATTTCGTCGATTTGTTTTCCCGTTTTTACCTGGAACTCAGCTTCCTTATGGCCGCCGTGACGATTACCGCCTTCAACAGATCGGGGATGGAAAAAAAAACCATTCGAACCGAACTTCTGAACCAGGTCCTCAATCAGCGGGTGGAACGGCTGAATATCGAACTGTCTGAAAAAAACAGAGCCCTGCAGGATGTATTCCGAGAAGCCTTAATCGACATGGAATCTCCCCGAATCATGTATCAGACCATTCGATGTCTGGAATACATCCAGGACAGGAAGTCCCTTTTCAACGAGATCCTGAATATTCTCTATGTCTACTGTCATGTCGAGAAGTCCTGTGTTTATGAATTTGTCTCCAAGAATCAGTTTAAGAAAGTGGCGACTTTCGGAACTTCCAACCTCCCGGAGAACATCCGTTGGAATGAGCAGAGATTGCCGGAAATCCTTCGCGTCGCGCAGAGACAGAAAGAGATCATCGTACCGATGAAGTTCAGCAACCGCTTCATTATGGCCGTACCGATCCTTTCGACCTCCGGAAAGCTTCTTTACATCATCCTGATCGAAGAGGTGCGCTTCATCAGCATGAGCGATGCGCTGTTGAATCTTTTAAAGGTCGCCGCGTTTTGGATGAAAAGCATCATCGAGAATCAGTTCCATCGAGAGGAGTTCCTTCTGTTGAGTGCCTTCCAAACCGTTGTCGTCTACCGGAAGGAGATTTCGAAGAAAATTTTCAGAAGCAGTATCATGTCCCATGAGAGATACAGGCTTCCTTATGCGTGCATCTGGATTCGAGGGGAAATTACGGAAGCCGCATGCCGGGAAGCAAACAGCCTGGTTCGGATCCACGATGAATTTTTCCTGCTGTCGGACACCGAACTCATCCTGCTCCTTACGATGATTACGGAAAGCAATGTTCCGTTCGTTCTGAAACGGATTCAGGAAGCACTTCCGCATCTGGAAATCGGGCGCGAAACAAATGTGGACTCAGTTTATCGATAAGATCCTGTATTTATCCTGGTTTATCGGAGAAACCGCCACCATTTTTCTGCTGATCAATTGGAATGAGTGCGGGTGGAACGGGTGCGGATGGAAGGGGGATGGGGCGGGGAGTCAGATGTTTGGGTACTTTCCGGCGCAAGGTGCGACGATGCTGGCAACTTTTGCGATATGCGGAAGATTCATGCGAAGCAGTGAACCATTTTACAGCCGGGCCGGCTCACCCGGGTTGTTTTTGTTTCTGGCGGTCGTATCCATGATTCCCGCTGCAGGCCCCCTCATTTCTTTTTCGACGATGATGGTCCTCCGGTTCTATCCGATGGTTCCGATCCGGTCCGAATCGTTCGACCTGATTCCCCAGGAGGCCCTGATCGGGTTGCAGAAGGGTTTCGAGAATCGAACGATTCCGATCGCAGAGGCCCTGCTGATCCGGCAGTTGTCCAAGGAAGACGGTCTCAGGATGCTTGCGATCATCGATGAAATGGAATGGACTCCTGCCAAATCGGGCATACTCCGATTCGTCATCCGGCAGGCAAAGTACCAGAACATCGTTCTGATGGCGATCGATATGATGCAAAAAAAGATCGATTCCATTTTAAACGAGATCGGAGAACTGGAGTCGGAAAGGCATCCGAATCGTGAGAAGCTGAGCCGGTTGGCGAACCTGTATCATGAGATCTGCTATCTCAATTTATGCGAGCCCGCCATGAAGCCGGCTTACCTTAATAAAGCCTGTGACTATGCCGGAAAAGCGATGCGGACCGGGGAGCGCAACGAGGATGCTTGTCTGGCTGCGGTGCGCTATCTGCTGGAGGCCGGGCGGATCGAGGATGCATATGATATCTATTCGGAAATTCTTGCAGGAGACGGCTATTTTATTCCCAAGTGGCTGCCTTATGAATTCGAGCTTTCCGTCAGAAGAAACGACAGGGAATCATTTATCCTCCACTGTGGAACCATCGAAGCGGCATCCGGCGCTTATTTCCCGGTGAAATTGAAAAAGGCGGTAAGGGCATGGAAGCGAATTCTGACATCTGCCTGGTTGTAGAAGGCTGTTATCCTTACGTGACAGGGGGAGTTTCCTCTTGGCTGCAGTGGTTGATCGAGAACCTGAAGGGGTTCTCGTTTTCGATGGTTGCGCTCATCACAAAAGAAATGAAAGCGAAAAAGAAAAAGTACAGATTCCCCTCAAATGTCGTATCGTATCAGGAATATGTCATCTTCGACGACAATGAAATCGAGCGATCGCAAAAGCGGAAGCTTTCCAGGAAAAAATGGCAGGCGATGTCCGACTCCCTTTTTCGACTCATGAAGGAATGGAAGCAGGCCCGCCTCTCCGATGAGAGCCTGCAATTTCTTCGGGAGATCACGATGCGGCAATCCCCCAACATCTTCAGAAATTTTCTCGAAGATGAAAGGGCGTTTGCGCTGATGACCAGGATCTACCAGGATTCGCGCGGAGACTGCGGGTTCGTCAAATACTTCTACAACTTCCGCAGCATTCATCGCATCCTTTTCAGAATGGTCTCGATTGTCGGCAAGCTTCCCGTTGCGCCCATATACCATACCCCCGGGACCGGATATGCGGGACTCGTTGCCTGCCTCCGATCGCATCTCTATGGGGGAGCCTCCGTGATCACAGAACACGGGATCTATCTCCAGGAGAGGGAAATGGAGCTTCTCAAGTCGGGATGGCTGGATACCCCCTATCTGAGGAGCATGTGGATCGATATGTTTACCGCCATCTGCAGGTGGCAGTACAGCATCTGCAATCGGCTCATCACGCTGACCCAGATCAACAAGGGTCTTCAAGTCGATTACGGAGCCGCTCCGGAAAGAATCCGAGTGATTCCAAACGGCATCGATATCGATCGTTTCAAACCGGCCAGAAGGCTCAGATGCATCGGCAGCCCCAAAACGATCTCATTTGTAGGCAGGATCGACAGCGTAAAAGATGTCAAAACACTCATACAGGCGATATCGATCGTAAAGAAAGCATATCCGGAAATGCGGTGCCTGGTGATCGGTCCGTACGACGAGCAGCCGGAATATTTCAAGGAATGCAGCGATCTGGTTTCCATGCTCGACCTGAAGGGGACGGTCTCTTTTACCGGACGGTCAAACGTTTTGGACTATTACAAGGAGACCGATCTTCTTCTTCTTACCAGCATCAAAGAGGCCATGCCGCTTGCCGTCATGGAGGCCATGGCAGCCGGCATTCCTGTCGTGGCCACTTCGGTGGGCGCCTGCAGTGAGCTGCTGCTGGGAAACGACGATGGCATCGGACAGGCCGGCATGGTGACCAGAGTGATGGATGCCGAGGGGATCGCCGTAGCGTCCATCCGCATTTTAAAGGATCCGTCTCTGGCCAATAAAATGGCGCGCAATGGAATCGCCCGGATCGAGCGGTTGTACAGAGAAGAACTCGTGATCGATCAATACGAACAGATCTACAGGGAGATTCTCGATGGCAGGTGTGACCTTTCTGTTGGAGCAGCATCTTAAGCGCCCTTCGTTCAGCCGGGCCTTCCTGAGGGAAAGTGTCGAAGCCTTCGAGGCCGTGGGGCCGTGGCTGCTTACGCTGCTGTGCCTGGGGATCATCGGATTTACCGTGAAGATCATGACCGGCGAGATGCCCGTCCAGTTCTATCTCATGGTTTCCTATGCATCGGCCCTTTCACTGGTCACGATCGCTCCGATTCATACGATGATGACCCGGTTTATGTCCGACGAGATCTTCCGGGTCAATTATCAGGGCATTGTCGAATGCCTGATCACCGCAACCATCTGCGCAGTTGGCGTTTCATTCGCGGTTGCAGGTCCGATCGTGTTTATGTTTTCAGGCATCGAATTGAATCAAAGGCTCGGATTCATCGGCTTGACCGTTCTGCTGTCGCTCTTCTGGTGCATCAGCGCAGGACTGTCCGCCCTTCGAAAAGAGAGGCTTTTCCTCTTGCTGTTCAGCATCGGGGTTTTTTTGTTGCTTATCGTATTTCATGCCGCAAGACCCCGGCAGATCATTACCCTGCTGCTTCTTTTTTCAGGCTGCATCGCAGTCCCGGTTTCCGGAGGATACGCATATATTATCAAGCTGTACGCTCAAGAGCCGATTCGATTGAACTGGGGATTTCTGAAGCGGAAGCAGTCGCTTCGGAATGGTTTTTCGGTCCTGTTTTTTTACCTCGGCTTCTGGATCGATAAGCTTGTCTTCTGGTATTCGGATCGTTCCGGGGTCTGCTTCGACCGGCTGTTTCGTTACTGCCCGGATTATGATTTCCCCTTTTTTGCAGCGGCAACGCTGATGATGTTCGGATCCGTTCTGATCCACCGGGGGATGAAGCGCAAGGTGGGCGTTGCCTACCGGTCATTCAGCTTCAAGCTGGAAAATAATTTTTCCTTCCGGGAGATCGCCCTGGAAAAATATCGGCTCGTCGATGGAATCGGGCAGGTGTCCATGTCGGTATTTCTGTTTTACGGGGGTATCGCTTTCTTTGTGCTGCTCCTCATCACCCTGAATATCATCGCGCTTCCCTGGCAAAATCCGTTCGTATTCCACTACCTTCTGATCGGCACCGTATTCTATTCCCTGTTCTGTTTCTATTTTCTGCTGCTTCAATATCTGGACGAATGCAGGATCCTTTTTCGGGTCAACCTCTCCTTTCTGCTGCTCAATGCGGCAATCTCCTGGCTTTCGGTCCAGGTGGGGTACCAATTTTACGGCATCGGTTTTTTGGCGGCATCCGCCATCTGCGCAGCCGTATCGTTTACGATTGTAAATGCGAAAGTGGGCGGGCTGGAATACATGATTTTCATGAAGGCGGTCAAACAGTCCCCCGGCGCTTAGCTCGGCTTACCGCATCTTGTTCTTCATTATTCGTGCTTTGAAATCCGCAAATCGGGCTTTACCGGTAGGGCCTTTCGGATCAGCGATAAGGAACGATCGTAGTGGGCAACCGCCCGGCTCTCCTGATCGATTGAACGGTAAAGCTCCCCCAGCCGGTACTGCACCAGGTAATCGTCCGGATTGAGGCGAATGTATGCGTTTAAGCGACGGGTCGCCTTTTCGGGCATGTTTTTGTCCGCATAGACGGACCCACTCCCTTTCAGCGCCGTCGGGTTTAATGGATCCAGTCTCAATGCTTTTTCAAACATGCCGACTGCGCCGTCCGGATCATCGATCCATAAGAGACGATTCCCCAGTTCCGACAAAACGGCCGCATCTTCTGAATTTTTCTCCCCAAGTTCCCTGTAGATTCCAGCCGCAGCAGGCAGTCGATCCGACAGTTCATAGGCCCTTGCCAGCTTCAGGCTCTCTTCGAATGTTAACGAAGATAAAGCCGCATAAGATTTGAGATGCCGCAGCGCTTTTTCCCCTTCCTTCCGATCCAGATAGGCGTCGATCAGGAGCATCCGGCCGTCTCGAACCAGGTTGCCGGAAGCCTCCAGATCTTCCAATTGAAGGATCATCTCGTCAACGCGTCCGGTCTGTTCATAGGTTCGAGCCAGATGCATTCGGGTCTGAATGTGATCGGGCTTGATTTCAGCGGCTCTTTCGAGATAGAAAATGCCATTTGCCGTCATGCCTGCTTCCATCCATGCGATGGCGGCTGAAGAAGCCATCTGAAAATTTTCCGGGTTTTCTTCCGACGCCATTGAAGCCACCTCGCAGGCTTTGCCCGCATTCCCGGTCCACTGGTAAAAAAGATACAATCTTTCGAGAATATTTAATCTGATGTTTCGATCGAGAGGATGTCTTTTCAAGCAGTCCCCGTAGATTTCGATGGCCTCCGGAATCAGTTCCCTGGACACGAGGAGTTCGGCAAGCCTCCCGTGAAGCTTTTCATCTTGCGGCGCGTCCTGCACAGCGAGCCGGACCGCTTCCTTCAGGCTCTCCGGACTTCCGGCTTCGGCCGCCGCCTGAACCATCTTTTCCATCACGCGGCTGTCCCCGGCGCCCATACCGACCAACTTTTTGTAAACCCCATAGGCTCTGTGAGGCTTCGCCTGCCATGTATAAATATCCGCCAGCCGGTGTGCCGCATCGATGTCTGAAGGATTCCGCCGGAGGTATTCATCATAGAAAAAGGCAGCTTCCTTTTCCGCTTCGGCCGCCTGCAGCATTTCGGCGGCTGCAAGGAGCACACCTGGATTCTCCGGGCACATCTGTTTCACCTTCGAGGCGGCTCTCAGGGCGAAATTCCGGTTCTTCAGGTACTCTGCCGCCTGCAGCATTTTGGAGACGCCGGAGCCGCAGGCTCCTTCGTTCAAGGCAAGTCGTTCATAAAGCCGGTAGGCCTTTTCAAAAGAGCCTGCCTCAAGATACAGATCGGCGATCTTCGCGAGATTTGCCCGGTCTTTACTCACCGAATCCTTATTCCGCTTCTTTGCCGGATCGCTGTGGATCGAATCATGATGGATCGGATCGAGGAATTCCTTTCCCACGATGTCCTCGAATGCGCGGATCGCGGTTCGAATGTCCCCCAAGTCTGCGGCAATTGCTGCAATCTCCGATAGAATGTCCGAATCGTGCTTAAATTCCAGCCGAACCTGCGCCAGGAGATCGACCGCCTCATCGCGCTGCCTGTTCCAACGGAGCACCCGTACCAGATGGAGCCGGTTTCGCGCCCCCTGGTTCCATTTGCGGTCGAGGCCTTTTGCACACGCGGTGCCTTCTTCCAGCATGCCGGCTCCGACATAGGCTTCCAGGAGCCGGATCACGGCGGTTTCAAGGTCCGAAGGGCCGCCATTTTCAATTTCGTATATCCGGTTGAAACGATAAGTATACAGCCGCCGGATCAGCTCATCGAGAAACCAGTTTTCTCCCGTCCGGTCATTTTGTTTTGGAAGCCGGATCAGTTCCCGGGTGACCGCTTCGATCATCGGATCGTTTACGATCTTCGGAATCAAGCCTGGATCTTCGATTTCGGGAAACCTGTTTTCGGGGGCAAGCTTCTCTTCAAGCCGGATCAGCCGGATAATGGCGCCGACCTGTTTTTCGATCTCTCCGCGGTATCCATAGGCCGAGATCAGCGATTTCAATGAGAGAAGATCGGACGGTCCAGTTCCGGCGTTTCGCTCGAGAGCCGAAATCTGTTTGCCGGGATCTCTGGTGCTCTCGTACAGCCGGATCAGCTCTCTAAGATACACGGAATTTTCCGGATCTCTCCGATGCAGTTTTTCAAGAACGGGAATGGCTTGATCCGGGCTTCCTGTCTTCCGGTAAATCTCTGCCGCCAGGACTGCATACTTCGAATCTGCAATTTGATCGATCCGGTTTTCAGAGATCAAGGAAAGCGCCTCTTCAAGCATCTGCTTTCTTAGATAATGGCTGAGCAGCATTTTTTGATCGGGTAGAATATAGACGGTGATTCCGACGACTACCGGAATCAGGATCAGATAAGGGAAAAACCTCTTGTCGAAAAAAGACAAACGGCAGTAGCCGTGGGCCGGATTCTGCTCCATACCGCCCCAGCCGTCGGCAGGAGACTCTATTTCAGGCGTTGTCACCATGAAATCTCGATGGTTCCCGAGCGGATGCAATCGATCATGAGGATCCCACCCGGGCCCGCCCGCCTCAAACCGGAACCGCCGTCGAGTCCGTCGCCGGAAATCGCATACAAAGCATGGGGCAATAGACCGTCCACTTCGATTTTCCCTTTCCCCCAGCCGGTAAAGTCGATTGCGATTTTGTTTTCCCAAACCATAAACCGGCTCACCCGCCCGCTGGCTCTCCGGATCGCAGGGCGGCTTTCGACGCCTTTGCCTGCCGAAGCGTCCTGAAAAACGAGTATCGCCTCATTTCGACCAGGCACAAGCGAAATATAGAGGCCCCGGGGATCCTGAAGACAGCCGAGCACGTTGACCGACCGGGTTAAATCGAGCCGGCTGCCCTCTTCATCCATTCGAAAGGTCAGGCAAGATCCGTAATCTCGAACGATGTAGGTCATCGGGCCGGCGCGGAAAATCTTTGCCGTGAGAAACCCATGCACCATTTCGATGTACCGGGAAGTAAAAACAGGGGCGATATCCTGCTGCAAAACCCATTCATACACTTCCTGGAGCGCTTTGAGCGACGACGGGTATTCTCCGCTGTAGAAGTGATAGTAGATATCGATCGGAGAAAGTCTCATCGGCGCATCGGTCCGCTCCATGGTAGTGATGATGCTCCGATACCCGTAGTAGGGCCCGCTCCAGAGGTTGGTCAGGATGTTTTCATTGGCCTGGCCGGTGAAAATCTGAGTCCTTGAGCCGACTTTTCGATAGTAGGGAGCAACCGACGTGTATGAATTGTAAAACCCGTCTATCATCGTGTCTCCGCCGTTCATGTTCAGGTAGTTTTTTGCGTCGCAGCGTGAGATATCCTCTTCTGTCGGGATGCAGTTGCCGGACCATAGAAAAACCCTGCAGGGTTTCTGCGGGGAGGATAGATAGGTGGAGACGAATTCCATGGAGAAATCGATTTCCATCCGGGAATCGTAGATATATCCTGGAATCGGAATACCGTACTGATGATCGTATCTTTCCGCCTCCCTCGGATCGCCGGAGTTCCAGTAAAACGGATGGGAATAGCTGTGAGAGGCTGGTTCTACATTGGGAAGCGCGAAGATGTCTCTGGCGGCTTTGACAAGATCCGGGTTTCCAAGCCCTCCCGGGGCGATTTCCCCGACAATCACCGAAACGGTGACCGGAAAGAGGTATGCTTTCAATATCCGGTCCCGGATCACTTCGGCGCACCTCTGGTCTTTGCCGATGCGCGATGGGCCCGAAAAGCCGTCCCCATCGATATGGGAAAAAGCCACCCGCATGCCGTTTAGCGTCGTCGGGTCCGGGACCGGGACCGATGGGACGGCCAATGCCTCCCTGAAGAACAGGAAGGGATTGAGATACCACTGGCGCCTGAAGGTGGCCGGGTCCTGCCAGTAGATATAATTCTCATGGGCGTAGCCGCCAGCCGAATGCGTAAAGATCATGGGGCTGGTGGAGTCCCCGGCATCCGTCCTTTGAATCGACAGGTAGACCCTGGCCGAGGGGTCCGCAAGGGCGATTTTTTCGTAGATTCCGGGGAATCTCGGATATGGCCTTTCAAATTCCACCCCATCAGGGTCTTTTCGGACGTATCGAAGAATCGGTTGACGGATGGTGAAATCATCCTGGAACTCGAACTTCAACCCCTTGTACACCTCTCGGATCAGACGATTGATCCGGTCCGGATGTTTGGAGTCCAGCCTGACTCCAAGCTTCCCCAGGATCACGATTTTTCGGGCCGCCCGAATCTGCCGGATCAACCAGGTGAGATATTCTTCCCTGCAGTCTTCGATATTTGCGAAGAAAGCCGTGATCACGCCGGTGTATTCCGTCATCTCGGAATCGTCGGGCAGCGGGCGGATCTGGATGTCGCGGTACTCGGTGAGCAGCCCGAAATGATTCAATACAACCTGGGCATTTTCAAAGATGATATTTGCCCGTGCGCTCTGGTCGTTTTGACTGTCGAAGAGGACCAGCACTTTTCGGGGAACCGGTTCCGGAGCCCCGCTTTCCGCAGAAATCGGAAGTGCCCCGATCGATGCAAACACACCGATCAGCCAGATCAATGGCCTGCGGTATCGTGAAATCCGACGATTCAAGCGCATCCGTACGATCTCCAGAGATACATCGCCCCTCGGGGAACGGGAGCACTGTGTTCTCTGTGCAACTTTGTGGTGAAATAGCTGTGTCACCATATTCATGGTTGTGTGTACTCAGGCGGAAGCCATGAGTCCGCTCATGATTCTATCTTCGGAACTTCACAGAGATGCCTTAAGGCTTCAGGGTGTGAAAGAAAATTTCATCGAGCCGGTAGGTACTGACATAGGGAATATAGCCCCTGCTTTTGGAGAATACGATCGCTTCTTTCACCAGATTTTTCTGATGGGCTTCCGCGTAATCGAGCGTCAAAACGGTCAATCCGGGATTTGCCCGCAGGGCTTTCTCCAGATGGTCGAGCAAGATGGCCTGGGTCTTCGGGTCCACCCTCACGTAGGCCTTTTGATCTTCCGAGTAGTAGCTGTAGAGGTCTTCAACCACAGTGAAGTCGATCAGATCGGCGATCTCGGCAAGAAGGGGCAATCCCCTGTTTACGGCAAGATAGATATTCGGATATAAGCTTCTGATTTTTCGAGTGATATCTACCAGGGCGGTTCGCACCCCCTCGAACCGGCCTTTACCTTCCCCCTGCACGAGGCTCAGCGTCGAATCGAAGGTGTCCAGAAAAAGGCCGTTGAACCCCCGCTTCAAGACCGATGGGATAGCGGTTTCAAAAAGGATATTTTGCCATGCCGGCTGCCTGACATCGACGATCCACGAATCCCAGAACCCGTTTTTGCGCAGCAGAAACGGGCTGCCCTCACACAGATGCCAGAAAGGGCCGGTTCTATCCACCTCGCCGACGCTCAAGTAGCCGAGATAGACGGGTGTGCCTTTGCGGGTTTTTGCCAGGGGAGGATGGCGGATGCCGTCGAATACGGCCAGATCGAAACGGTTGTATGTCTCCGGTCCGAACCGGTTTCCGTAATAGCAGACCCAATTCTTTATTGCAGTCTTTTTATGCGCTCCTGCTTCCGCCGGGCGTCCGGTGAAAAAGAGGGCGAGGAAAATGGTAAAGATGATTGCGATTCCGATGAATTTCGCCATTTTAAAAGATGACCCGGTTCCAGAAACTGAATCTTTCGGTTTCCCCTCCGGCCGCGGTTCCGGATTCGCTGTTGTATTCGTAGCTGAGCGAGAACTCGATCCGATTCCCGAGCTTAAAGGTGATTATCGGCAGGATATAGAAGGAGCTTAAGGATCTCTGGACATCGTATCGAAATCCTCCGGAGATTCCGAAGAACCAGAAGGGGACGGGATGGTGCTCAAAGTTCGTGGAGATCGAGTGAATGCTTTCGGCGGGAAGAATCTCGATGAAGGCAGTGTCGGCTTCCTGGTCGAAATCGCTGGCATAGTATCCATAGCTCAAATAGAGGTCCGGCTTTTCAAACAGGCGCCTGGTGAGAATTCCGGTAAAGGTCTCTTTGGTACCGTAATCCTGGTCGCCTTCGATAAAATAATCCCATTTTTCCACCCCTAGGAAAAGCCCCCAGAACGGGTTCGGGGTCCAATCCAGAGAAGCTGTGATCTGGTTGAGGGATCCGTCGAAGAGCGCTGCTTCCACAGGATCGTACCAGGGCCGTTTTCCTGCATAATCGCCCCGCAGGATCAGGTTGCGCGAAGGGCTGAAATCGAGGCCGAAAAGAAGGGTGGTTCCGTCTCCCAAACCGGCGTATCCGCCGCCGCCTCCCCGGACCTGCCAGTTTCGATTGAAAACATGCCGCAGCAGGACCACGGCCTCGTTGACCTTTTCGTCGACAAGCCTGAATCCCATTGAATCCGGCCTGTCGACATCGGTCCACCGGTAGGTGAAATCGATATGACTTCGCTGCGTCAAATGACGGCCATACCGTGCAGATGCGCTGGTGATTGAAGCTTCCCCCGTCTGAAGAATGCGGGTGAAGGCTGTCTCCAGCCGGGGGCGATGTTCTTTGAGGATCTCATGCAGGCTGCGGAGCGAATCCGTGTTTTCCGGATCGATTTCCAGCGCATTGCTGAAGTATTCCAGCGCCGCCGCCCAGTCTTCCGTTTCCAAACGGGCATATGCGTAATCGGTCCACAATCCCGCGTCTGTTTTATTGATCCCGAGCAGTCGATCAAAAATCGGAAAGGTCCAGCCGAAGCGGCGCAGTTCGAGGTGGATGCGGGCCAGGCTTCTCTGGGCTCGAAAATTTGCCGGATTTCTTTCAAGCAATTTAGCGATCTCATCCTCGGCAAGTTCGTAATGGGAAGCATCAACCAGTATTTCAATATACTCTTCCCAGATTTCTTCGTCTTGAGGAAATCGTATTCGCAGCCTGCGGAAGTGTTCCAGGGATCTGGAGAAAAAACCCTTTCTGGCGAGGATTCGGGCTTCGATGAGCGCCATCCGGCGGGAGTCATCGGAAACCGAAGAAAAGGAAACCGTTTTGTCTAGGACGGGTTCGATTTCGGGCATCGGAACCTTCCGAAGCTTTGCTCCCTCGGCCAGGGGTTCTTCAGGCTGGGCTTTCCGGTACAAATTGACGACGAACCGATGCGGATCTTTCATCCGAAAAGCGGAAAACCGGCTGAAACTTTCGGGAATACCGATGCGGACCTCGATGTTTTCTCCCGCATCCTCGAGCCGCACCCCGGAGTCAAATGTTCGGAAGCGCCGGAAGGGCTTGATCGAAGCGGTGGTATTGAAAAAGGTGAGATGAATTTCACGATCGATGATTTGCGGTTCGCTGTGCTGCACCGCATCGGTAAACTGAAAGACGACCGAGGAAAATTCCTCATGCCGCCCCCCCCGGATGGTCACAAGCCCGATTCGAAATTTTTCAGGAGCCTTCACCAGTAAATCTTCTTCCGGAGCCTGAACCGGCGACAGCTCTTTTCCAGATTCCTGCACTGGTGACGACGTTATGAAAGGCTGTAGAGAAGGTAAACTCTTCGTATTCCGTGTTTGATCCGCAGGGGCAGGCGAAAGGGGCGCCGCGCCGTTTTCCGGCTCATCGATATGGAGATTGACAATGATCCGATGCGGATCGTTCATCCGGAAAACGGAGAATATGCTGAAATGTTCGGGAATGCCGATACGGGCCTCGATGTCTTCTCCCGCATCGCCGAGCCGCACCCCCGAGTCGAAGTTTACAAAACCGCGAAAAGGTTTAAGCGAAGTTGCGGTATTGAAGAAGGTAAGATGAAGCTCACGATCGACAATCTGCGGTTCCCCATGCGGTACTGCACCGGTAAACTGAAAGACAACGGAGGCAAAACCCTCATGAAGGTCCCCCCGGATACTCAGCAATGTGGCGTTGCTCTTTCCGAAGCCCGCAGGCGCGGACGCACCCAAGACCAGGAGGAGAAAAATTAGAAGAATCGGCAGGTAAGAATTTTCTTTCAGCATCAGCCGGTATCTGGTTGAGATTACGGATAGCCGCAATCACTTGTCGGCCCGGGCATAATCTTTGACCATGGAGACGACCAGATCGGAACAGATCTTTTGCGCAAGCCGGTTCAATGAATCCTCACAAAACCAGAAACAGCCGCCGCTTGCCGATTTGCTGCCCACCCAGAGGATGCGGTTGGTTTTTACATCGAGCAGACGAAGATTCATTCCGGCCACAGGATTTTCGTCCAGGCCCCTCTTGTATCGAAACTCGGTGACCGATCCGAAAATTACGGTATCTACGCCCAGTTCCCGCCCGACCTCGGCAACGACGGCATTTTCCAGGACAGGCTCCAACTCCGGTTCTTTCCCTTTCAGCCTTTTCAGCACCTCGGTCTGTTCCATGATCTGAAAATGGGTGTTGGCATAGAGTTCCGTAATCAATAAATCCTGTACGATACGGCCTGCATTGGGATAAGACGTCAGATTTACAAGAGGCAGCACAGCCGCCAATCGTGCCTGAGTGTGGATTTCATCCTTTTGCACATATTCCTGCTGGTAGGAGCAGGAAAGAACAAAAATCAGAATCCATAAAATCGCTGGGGTCAGGATTTTCATGGTTTTTCCTCTTTTAAGAAAATATCTTCTGATCGGCAGCTCTGACTCTCCGGCAGCATGCATTTTTCCCCAAGTCTGCAATTTCTTTCCCGGTATCCCGTTTTTAGGGGTTTGTCAATACTAAATCAAGGACATTAGTCCCTCCCGGGTACTACATCTTGTATCCGCTTGCAAAGGTGCACGGAAGCAGGTTCCCTTTGTCCTGAAATACAGGATATCCATTATTGAAATGATCTCCACGAACTTCAAACATTGAATTGCTGTTGAAAAACAGACCCGGGAGTAATAAAGAACATTTAGCATGTGGAGTCCATTTAGCAGGACCTGAAGAGAAAGGGGGAGTGTGCTCCCGAAATATGCCGAAATCGTCGTCATTGGCGGAGGGGTGATCGGAGCTTCCATCGCATATCACCTCGCCAGGGAAAACATTCTGCCGGTGGTGCTGGAAAAGGAAGAAATCGAGTCCGGCAGTTCCGGCGCTTGTGAGGGTCTTATCCTTCTTCAATCGAAAAAGCCGGGGATCCACCTGGAGATGGCCCTTGCCTCCAACTCACGTTTTGTACAGCTTTCGGAAGAGCTCGGTTGCGATATCGAGTATGAAAGGAGAGGGGGGCTCGTCGTCATCGAATCGGAAGATCAACTCGAATCGATGAAGCTTTTCGCAGACCGGCAAAGGGCATGCGGCGCGGACTTGACTTTCCTCGATCGAAAAAGGACGCTTGAAGCGGAACCGGTTCTATCCCCATCGATCGCCGGGGCGACATATTCTCCGGTCGACGGAAGAGTAAACCCGCTTCTGCTCACACAGGCTTTTCTGAAGGCAGCCAGGAGGCGGGGGGCTAGAATTTTTACCCATGCCGAGGTAAAGGGGATCGGAATCTCCAAACACCGCATCAGCGCAGTCAATACGACCCGGGGCAGGATCGAGACCTCGCTGGTGGTCAATGCCGCCGGGGCGCTTGCCGCAGGAGTCGGTCATATGGTCAATCTGAAGATTCCCATCGAACCGAGAAGAGGCCAGATTCTGGTCACCGAACCGGCACCTCCCACGGTTCGGCACTGCCTGCTTTCCGCCGGATACATCGCAGCCAAGTTCAACCCCTCCTTGGCCGCATCCACCGGGGGGTTTGCCGTCGAGCAGACGGCAAACGGAAATATCCTGATCGGATCCACCCGCGAGTTTGCCGGATTGGACCGGAAGACCACCTGTGAGGGGATTCATGCCATCGCAGACCGTATCCTTCGAGTTCTGCCGGTTTTGGCTGATCTGCATATCATTCGCACGTTTGCCGGCCTGCGGCCCTATACCCCGGACGGGCTTCCCATCCTGGGGCCGGTAGAAGGGCTGGAAGGTTTTATCATGGCAGCGGGTCATGAGGGCGACGGGATCACCCTATCCCCCATAACCGGTGAGATCATCGCAAAGCTCATCACCCGAACGGCCCTGCCGTTTTCACTCGATCCGTTCAGATTGGAAAGGTTTGCCACAGTATCATGAACCGCAACAGCGAGTGCATTCCCCGTTCCGATTGCGGGGATTCGCGTGCGAATCAACCATGAGACAGACTACCTCAATGAGGAAGATTCCCTTTAGCTCGCTGCAGAGAATCTTCCAGTCTTTGCGGTCAGACTGCTATCGACTCGGAAACGAAAACAAGTCTTTTTCTCGATTCCGAAGAAAACATTTCTTCGTCCTTCCCGTGCTGATCCTTCCTGTGCTGATATTGATCGCTGCGCTGGTGCTGCTGGTGTCTTCTCCGGTTCGCTCTGAGGAGGATCCGTTCGAGAAGGGGAACGCTCTTTTCAGCAAGCAAAGGTATACGGAAGCCGTCGCTGCCTATACGCAGGCCATCGAGAAGAATCCCAAACTCACCGAGGCCTATGTCAATCGAGGACTCGCCTGGAACAATCTGGGGCAGCCGGAAAAGGCCGCCGCCGATTTTACCAGAGCGCTCGAAATGAAGGGGCAGTCTGCCGACGTTTATAATTATCGGGGGCTTACCTTCTACAACAAGGGGGAGCCGGACAAGGCGATTGCCGACTTCAACAAGGCGATCGAGCTCAATCCGCGTTTTGCCGAAGCATACTACAATCGCGCAGACTCCTGGCACGCCAAAGGCGAGCATGAAAAAGCGGTTTCGGACTACGGAAAGGCCGTCGAGATCAATCCGGATCTTGCAGACGCCTATCATCACAGGGGAATCCTTCTTCATCAAGAGGGGCGGCTGGATGCGGCGCTTGCCGATTTCGACAAGGCTCTGCAATTGAAGCCGCAGGATGCCGAAATCTTCCTGCTCCGGGGCAATGTCTTGCGCGATCTCGGCCGCCTCACCAAGGCCATCTCCGACTATACACAAGCCCTTGAAATCAACCCCAAGCTGGCGGAAGCCTATCTCAACCGCGGCTATGCATGGGATGAAAAGGAGCTTTACGATCGCGCCATCGGCGATTATACGGCGGCGTTGGCAGTCAAGCCCGAGTTTGCCGAGGCTTACAACAATCGAGGACTTGCATGGCAGCGGAAGGGGAATCTGGAGCAGGCGATCGCAGACTACACCAAAGCCGTCGAGGCGGATGAAAAATTCTCATTGGCCTATTTCAACAGGGCAAACGCCTGGAGGGAGAAAGGGAACCACGAGCAGGCGATCGCAGACTTTTCCAAAGCCATCGCATCGGATCCGGCTTTCGCCGAAGCCTACTTAAACCGCGGAAACGAATGGAACCAAAAAGGAGAATTCGTGCGAGCCATCAAGGACTACACCCAGGCGATCCGATTGAACCCGGATTTTTCCGAAGCCCATTTCAACCGCGGCCTGGCTCACTATGCGGAATCGAACATAGACCAGGCGATCGAGGATTTTACCCGGGCCATCGGAAAGCAGCCGGACCTTGCCGAAGCCTACTACTATCGTGCCCTTTCCTGGGGAAAGAAGTGGGAGCTCACCGGCGGAATCCCGAGCCATATCGTTCGGGCGCTGGCGGATGCAAAGGAGGCGGCAAGGCTAAGCCCGCAGGAGGAAACCTACCGGAATCTGGTCGATCAGCTCGAGGCGGAGTTGAGATAGAATGCGCAACCCATCTCTATTCGATCCGGAAAAAGGATTCATCGAATTCGGGCCTGCCCTCGTATCGTTTCAGGAAGGATTCCGGCAGCCGATCTAGATTTTCGAAGATCGCTGCATCCGCCTCGATTCCGGCTCTGTGCAGGGCTGAAAGGATGTCTTCCGGGCGCGGCGGGCACCCTTTGACGGCGATCATCTCCTCGATGTCCGGGTGGTTTTTGTTCGCCTGGTAGATGCATCGGCCCAACAGGACGGTCTTTTTCATTCCGGGAGTGGGCGCGGCGGATTTTCCGGTCAGAATTTCGACATCTTCCCAGGGAGCCCCTTTCCAGGCCCTGGCAACTGCGGTCAGAACCGCTCCGTTTAAAAATGAACAGTAGGTGCAAAGTGTCAGGTCGTACTTCCGGTAGGTCAGTCCGGTGACTCCGATTCTTTCGAAGTTGAGCGGAAGAGTCCCCTCTCCATTGTAGGGGAAGTCGAATCTGTGGAGGCAGGCAACGGTATCGATCGATTCGCCGACGATCGAAATGTCCGATAGATCGAGCGGGCGCCCGTGATTCCTTGCGGCATGGGCCAGATGCGGGACATCGGCCGGCAGATGCCCGAGCACCCTGGCGCCGACCAGGTCCGCCGAAAGGATGTCACCGGAGGCGATCAGAATGTCGCTCCTGCGGATACGGCCGTCATAGCTTGGGCCCCTTTCGTTTGTGTAGATGCCGTCGATGAGTGTAAAAATCGGGGGCATCGGATGCGCAAGCCTTGCGACCTGAAAGTTGAGGTCTCTTTTTTCATCTGCGGAATGGCAGCTTTTCCGGCTTTTCAGGTCGATGGTTCCTTTGAGATTTTTGATCCCAAGGCTGACGACGGTCTGCGCGTGGGTCTTCAAAACGGGCAGGTCGACGACATGATCGCTTTCCAGAATATCGACGTTGAAGTTCAAAGAGATGCCGTCGCCCAGATCGATCCGCCGAAAGGGGCGCTCCAGGACCGGGATCAATTTGACCCCGTATCTTTTTTCCAGGACCCTGTATCCAAGGCAAGCAAATGCATCGATCTGGGTTCGCCGGTCCTTCGGATCCATGACAACCGTGCCTTCACCGATGCTTATGTCCGAAACCCCCTTATCTTTGAGGAGTTCCACCATATCCTGGACGACACGGGAAGTCGTGATCACGCCCCACTTGGGAAATGCCGCTGTGGGCGTCCAAAACACGATATTCGGCTTGATAAAAACCTTGTCAGAGGGTGAAATCGCAGCGAACCCGCCCGAGAGCTCGACCGCCTTTTGAACCGAAATCCTCGGTTTCTCGTAGCGGACGATGGAGACGATTTTCTGTGTCATTTTCCGGATACCCTTTCGATGTGGCAGAAACCGAGCACTCGAGTTTCTTCGCTATACATCAGAAGCGAATCGGCTTCGTGCCGGAGGACGATAGATGCGGCCTTCGTATCGCACGGAATAGGAGAATCGCCTCCGTTATGGTATTATTGAAAAGCTTCCCGCAAAGGAAGCAAAGAAGCGACAAATCATAGAACAATTTGCTTTTATAGACAATCTCGATATGCGGGTCCGCGATTCGCGGATCCGGGGTTGCCGCCCGACTGGACTTGAAAATCAAAAATCTAAAATCAAAAATCTAAAATCGCAATGATTCGGATCGACCGCAACATCGCAATCGACGAGAAGGAGATCGAGGAGTCCTTTGTCCGTTCGTCCGGGCCGGGCGGGCAGAACGTAAACAAGGTTGCCACGGCGGTTCAGTTGAGATTCGATGTTTTCCACTCCGCATCGCTGACGGACGCGGTTCGGAAGCGATTGGTTCGGCTTGCAGGCCGGCGAATCAGCAAGGACGGGGTTCTGGTGATCGAGGCGAGGCGATTTCGGTCCCAGGAGCAGAATCGGAAAGACGCCCTGGAACGGTTTATCGGTTTGATCCGGAGCGCTGCCGAACCTCCCAGGCCGAGACGTCCCACGAAACCGACGCTCCAGTCGAAACGGCGGCGGCTGGAAGCCAAAAAGCACCGGGGCGGGACAAAGCGTGTCCGGCAGAAGCCGCCCAAAGATGAATAGATAGGCATAGGGCAGGGAGCAGAGGGCAAAGAGGTAGAGCGAGAAGTCAGATGTCGGAAGTCTGAAGTCAGCAAAGAGCGAAGAAATCGATCTAAATCTAAAATCTAAAATCTAAAATCTAAAATAATATGACTCGTTTTGTCCAAATTCCAGGGGTGGAAGGCCGGTTTTTCGTTCCGGATAAAACACCGCATGACCGGAAAAAAAACCCATGCGCAGACTGCCGTGCATGCCAGATGTGCAGCGACGCGCGGTGCAGCGTCTGCCGTGAAGAAAAGGCCGGGGCAAAGGAATTTTGTGCGAAAGGAGGAGAAATGACGTACTACTCCGTACTCGATCGACCCGAGGTATCTGCGGTTCTTTTCCATCCGCGGCCGGAATGGGGGGAAAGTCCGTATCCCGCGGGAACGGATGTTTCGATTCCTGTGGAGGCAGACGTCGTCTTGGGCGGCCGTTTCCATATGGACAAGAAGGAGTCGCCGAACATCCTTTTCTTTCACGGAAACGGTGAGATCGTATCGGATTACGATGATATGGGTCCTGTCTACAACCGAATCGGCATCAACTTTTTGCCGGTGGACTACCGGGGATACGGCCGTTCGACCGGAAATCCGACGATCTCTTCCATGATGAAAGACTGTTCCAAGGTGTTGATTTTCATTTCGGATTGGCTAAGGAAACAAGGCTGTCCCGGCCCCCTGATCGTGATGGGCCGCTCCCTTGGAAGTGCTTCGGCAATCGAGCTTGCCGCGGCCAGCCCGGATCGGGTTGCGGGGCTGATCGTAGAAAGCGGCTTTGCCTATGCCGAACCCCTTTTGCGGCTGCTTGGAGTCGATACGAAGCGGCTCGGCTTCAAAGAGGAGGAGGGGTTTAGAAATATCGATAAGATCAAGGTATTCAAAAAGCCCACCTTGATCATCCATGCCGAAAAGGATCACATCATTCCTTTTTCAGACGGCCGGGCACTGTATGAGGCAAGCGGGGCTGAGGAAAAACGCTTCCTCAAGATTGCCGGCGCCAATCACAACGATATCTTTGCCAGAGGGCTTTCGGAGTATATGGATGCGGTAGCGGAGCTGGTGTGGAAGGTGCAATAAAGGCAAAATTCGAAATCCGAATACCGAAATCCGAAACAAATTCAAAATCTAAATATCTAAGCATTCAATGTCTTGAGATTCCAATACCGTAAGCGGCACGGACAATCCCGCCTCGGGATCGGCGGGACTGGATTCCGGCTAATCACATTCGGCTTATTTGAATTTTGGTCCTTCGGATTTGTTTCGGATTTCGGATTTCGATATTCGGATTTTCTTCACAGTTTGCCTTTTCTTCCAATACCGTCTATAGAATACGCCGATCGATATTCAATAATCCGGGAGGTTCCGATCATGCCCAGGGCGCTTCAAGGTATCCGGGTCGTCGACTTGAGCCACGTGCTGGCCGCACCGACGACCACCATGATCCTCGCCGATCTTGGAGCCGAGGTGATTCACATCGAACCCGAATGGGGGGACGATGCCAGGGAGTACGGCCCCTTCATCGGTGCACACGATAAGAACCGGAGCGGGTATTTCATCAGCCTGAATCGGAACAAAAAGAGCATGGTGTTGAACCTGAAATCGGAACGCGGGCGGCAAATCCTCGGAGAGCTGATTCGGGTATCCGACGTCGTCGTCGAGAATTTCAGACCCACCACCATGAAGAATCTCGGCTTCGATTGGGACGATATCCGGAAGCTCAATCCTGCTGCCGTCTATTGTTCGATCTGCGGCTTCGGACACGACGCGCTTCCGGGCAATGCGTCGCGGCCGGCCTACGATATGGTCGCCCAGGCTTACAGCGGTCTGATGAGCATCACCGGTCCCGAAGGCGGGCCTCCCTGCCGGGTGGGATCCTCCATCGGGGACATCCTTGCAGGGCATCAGGCGGCGATCGCGGTCCTTGCCGCCCTGGTTTACCGGCAGCAGACCGGAAGAGGCCAGTACATCGATATCTCCATGATAGACGGTCTCTTTTCGGTGTTGGAGAATGCTGTCGCACGCTTTATGAACGCAGGAGAATCCCCGGAACCGATGGGAAGCGCCCATCCGGCAATCACCCCTTTTCAAGGATTCCGGACGGGAGAGGGGGCATGGCTGATCGCAGCGGTTGGAAACGACAACCTGTGGGCGAAATTTTGTCGTGTTCTGAACCGGAAGGATCTGATCGAAGACCCCAGGTTCAGGACCAATCCGCTGCGAACCGAAAACAGAAAGGATCTGATTCCGATTCTTCAGGCGGAAATGGAAAAAAAATCCTCCCGGGAGTGGACCCTGATCTTTGAAAGGGAAGGGATTCCCTATTCGCCGATCAACAGCATCGAAGACATTTGCCGGGATCCGCATATCGAACACCGGAGGATGCTGGTGGAAATCGATCAGCCGGTCGTCGGAAAAATGAAGATCTGCGGATCTCCTTTCCGTCTTTCCGAAACACCGGGTGAGGTCTACCGGCCCGCACCGATGCTGGGGGAGCATACCGGATGGATCCTTCAGGAGGTCCTCGGCTACAGCCGGGAGCAGATCGAAGCGCTCGAATCGGAAGGAATCGTCCATCAAATGACCCCGGTACCCGTCAATTCATCAATACGAAATGCCGAATGAAAAACGACCGGAGGGGGGCGATTGACTCGGATGAGTGTTCAGTGTTCAGGAGTTCAGTTTTCAGCCCTCGTTTTTCTCATGGAACACTCAACCGGCATCCAGCATCGGGGATTCGGCTTATCGATCAAACGGGTCGCTTTGGCCGCCGGCGGCACAGTTGAACGCTGAACGCTGAACCCCTGAACACTTCTGATAGGAGAGCGGATGGCGGAAAAACGGAAGATCGCACGGGAGATCGCCCGGCAGTTTATCGCCCGAAACGATCCACTTGGATGGTTCGAGGCTCTCTACCGGCAGGCGGGTGAAAACCTCGATACCGTTCCATGGGCGGATCGCAGGCCCAATCCAAGCTTTGTGCGATGGCTGAACCGACACCCGGTCTCCGGAGCAGGGCTTTCGGCGCTCAAGGTCGGATGCGGCTTGGGAGACGACGCTGAAGAGCTGGCGCGGAGGGGGTTCAGGGTGACCGCCTTCGATATTTCGGAAACCGCCATCGCCTGGTGCCGCCGGCGCTTTCCGGGTTCTTCCGTTTCCTACCGGGTGGAAGATCTTTTCGTTTCTCCCCCCTCCTGGCGGGAGGCCTTCGATTTCGTCCTGGAATCCTATACCCTTCAGGTGCTCCCGGCAGATCTGCGGCCTGTGGCCGCCGATCGGATCCGCCGGTTTGTCGCCCCCGGGGGCAGACTCCTTGTAATCTGCAGGGGAAGGGAGCCCGGGGAAGATCCCGGAAAGATGCCATGGCCGCTGACAAGAGACGAGCTGTTGCCCTTTGCGGCAGGTGAATTGGTGCAGGAAGCGTTCGAAGATTTCATGGATGACGAAGACCCGCCCGCGAGGCGCTTTATGGCCGTCTTCCGCGCCCGGACTTTTCCCGTAAAAAAGCCTGCGGGATGATGGACTACCGGAATCAATCGCTGCTCATCTTTTCCCTTTTGATCATCGACAGCCTTCACTTTGTCTTTGCCCGGCTGCTTTTGCCGCATCTTCAACCCGGTGCCTCCGCCATGTACGTGATGGCTGTCGGAACCCTTCAGGTCGGTCTCTTCGGGACACTCCGGAAGGAAATCCATCTGAAAGCGCTGATCGAGAATCGGATTTTTTTCTTCTCAATCGGCTTCTTGATTGCTGTAAGCACCGTCATCAACTACGAGGCGGTGGCCCTCATCGATGCAGGAACCGCATCGATGCTGGGGAAAACGTCGATTCTTTTCAGCATCTGCCTGGGGCTTTTCTGGCTGAAGGAGCGCCTGGGTGGAATCCAGATATTCGGGGCGTTGACGGCCCTGGCGGGAGTCTCTGTCATCACATACCAGCCTTCCGATTACCTGCGTTTCGGTTCTCTGATGATCCTTGCCTCGGCGATCATGTATGCCTTGCATGCCGCCCTCGCGAAGCGATTCGGCGATCGGATGGATTTTATCGATTTCTTCTTTTTTCGCCTTCTCTGCACTACCGGAATCCTTCTCTTGCTGGCGATAGGGCGACGCGAGATGGTTTGGCCGGCGGCTTCGGATTGGATCCTTTTGACGATGGTGGGAACCGTCGATGTGACCGTTTCGCGGGGGCTCTACTACCTCGCCTTGCGCCGGTTGACCGTCAGCATACACGCCGTCGTCCTCACCTTGTCCCCCGTTGCAGCGGTGCTTTGGTCGTTTCTCCTCTTCGACGCGCTCCCGAACCGCCAGCAGTTTTTCGGCGGACTGGCGGTGCTCGCCGGCGTGTTGATCGTCCTTATCCGCCAGCCGAAGAAATAAATTCCGATCCGGTATCTTCCACGCATGGCCGCTAGCCCACCAGATAGGTTCCCGTGCCGACCGCAATCAGCAGATCCTGGTCGTTGTGCAGTTCCATGCGCGTGACGGTGACCCGGCGCCCGGCCCGCATGATGGTTCCGCCGGAGATGAAGTGGCGCCCCCGGCCCGGTCTCAGATAGTCCACCCGCAGATCGATGGTGCCGATTCTTGAAATTCGGCTTTCGATCTCCTCCATCGGAGCCCCCGCGAGCTGCTGCAGGATCCCGAATGAGGCCGTCAAGCCGCCGGTGGCATCCAGCACGGAAGAGATCACCCCGCCGTGCAGAATCCCCTTCACATAGTTTCCGAGCAGCTCTTGCTGCATCTCGAACCTGGCGCGGATGGCTTCCGCAGTCAAGGAAACGATGCGAAAACCGAGTATTTTATTGAAGGGAATTTTTTCTTCATAGATGTCGCGCAGAAGTCCCAGAAGAAAATCGAGTTCGGTTGGTTGCATTCCCATAATCGATTCGGATAGCAGAAAAGGCCGGTTTTGTAAACGATCACGATGATTGAATTAGAAATTCCAATACCAGCCTCCCTTGACGGGGTACCGGGTTTCACCTATAAAGATATCAGATACTTTAACGCCGCGAATACGTTCCGCGGTCATCCCGCCGGAGCGACGCGAACCAGGCTTGGTATAATTCAATCCCTTCAAGACCGTTCCAAAGACAACTCGTAAGGAGGCACTCATGCCAGTGGTTACCATCTCCAGGCAGTTCGGAGCCGGCGGACGCACGCTGGGCAAACTTGTTGCGGAAGCGCTTGGGTACAGTTATACCGACGAGGAGATCATCCAGATGGTGGCAACCCGGGCTCGCGTTTCGACCAACTGGGTCGAGTCCATCGAAAAAGAATCCGGCGGGCGGCTGCTGAGATATATGACCCACCTGGTTCCAAAAAGCTTCATCGATATGGTTCTAGACGACCAGCGCGGCTACATCGATGAGGAAATCTATGTGGATCTTTTGCATCAGATCATCAATCAACTGGCCGACGAGGGAAATGTCGTCATCATCGGCAGGGGGAGCCAGTATGTTCTCAGAGACCGAAAGGATGCCTATCACATCCTGCTGATTGCAGACTACGCCGATCGGATCAAGTTCATGGAAACCCATTACAATCTTTCTCACAGGGAAGCGAACCTGGTGGTTACCCGGCAGGAAAGGCGGCGGATCAACCTGTACCGCAAATTCGGCAGAGAAGATTACGACCTTCCGCACCTCTATCACATGGTCATCAATACCAGCAAACAAAATCTGGAGACCGCAGCCGGGCTCGTGTGCAAGCTGGTAAAGTCACATCCCGCCAGACCATAAAGCGTTCCCTTCCCTGCCGCTCGGCAGTATACGGAGGCAGAAGCGATGGAAAAAACCTTTCGAAAATTGCTGTACACCGGTATCGCGGTCTCCTGCCTGCTCGGTTTCATCTTTCCAAACAAAGATGCTCATTTCTGGTGGCAAAGGATCCCGGTCTACGATGCCGTCTTCGGATTCGCGGGAGCCGTCGTCCTCATCGCCTTCTCCAAATGGCTGGGCCATGTGTGGTTGATGAAGGATGAGAATTACTATGATTAGTCCGGTGCCCCCGGTTTTCATCTATGTTGCCGGAGCCCTCCTTCTGCCGCTGATTCGCGGCCAGAGGCTTCGGCAGGCGTTTCTGCTGCTGATCCCTTCGGTTGCCTGGATGGACCTGATGCGCATTCCGAAAGGCGCGGATTGGGTCTATCCGTTTCTCGATTTCCACATCGTGTTGACTCGCGCGGACAGTCTCAGCATGGTCTTTGCCTATGTGTTTGTCATCATCTCCTTTATCGGCATGGTATACGCCATCGACATCCGGGAAACCGGCCAGCATTCGGCCGCGTTGCTCTATGCCGGAAGCGGCCTCGGGGTCGTTTTTGCAGGCGATCTGCTTACGCTGCTGATTTTTTGGGAAATGATGGCCGCATCATCGGTTTTCCTGATATGGTACCGGAGAACCAAAGCCTCCATCGATGCCGGGTTCCGTTACATCCTCGTTCACCTTGCAGGGGGGGCGGTTCTGACCGCCGGAGTCGTCATTCACGCTGCCGGGGCCGGAAGCCTCGAAATGGTCCGATTGGACTTCACCACGCTTTCGGCAAAATTGATCTTCATCGGCTTTATCATCAATGCAGCCGTTCCGCCTTTTCATGCGTGGCTTCCGGACGCCTATCCGGAGGGGACCCTCACCGGAAGCGTCTTCCTGACCGCCTTTACGACAAAAAGCGCGGTCTATGTGCTGGCACGCTGCTTTCCCGGCCTTGAACCGCTGGTATGGCTGGGTGCAGTCATGGCGCTCTACGGGGTGGTTTACGCGGTAATGGAAAAGGATCTTCGGAGGCTGCTCTCCTATCATATCGTCAGCCAGGTGGGTTACATGGTCTGCGGAGTCGGACTCGGAAGCGAGATGGCAATAAACGGGGCTGCCGCCCATGCGTTTTGCCACATCATCTACAAGGCGCTGCTTTTCATGGGCGCAGGTGCGGTCATCCAGGTCACCGGATTCAGGAAAATGACGGATTGTTACGGCAGAGGTCTCTATAAGAAAATTCCGATCACCCTTTCCCTCTACATGGTGGGGGCATTCTCCATTTCAGGGGTGCCGCTTTTCAATGGATTCATCAGCAAATCGATGGTGGTCGCAGCGGCAGGCGAACTTCACCGGCCGCTGATCGAGTCGATGCTGCACCTCGCTT
The DNA here is from genome assembly GCA_003599475.1 of Desulfobacteraceae bacterium. The sequence continues at coordinate 20,264 of QZKK01000162.1, read as the reverse complement.
CGGTCGGCACCTGGCTCAGCGTCGGGTTGAAACTGCCCTGGGGGACATGGTTCGGAAACACTCGTACAGGTGCGGGAAACCTTGCTGAACCCGGGGTTGAATCCGGGATTGAACCTCCGGCAATCGTCAAGGAGCCGCCGATCAACATGCTTGCTGCGATGGGAATCGCCTCGCTGTTGTGCCTGGCGACCGGAATCTTTCCGGATCTGATCTACCGCGTGCTGCCGTATCCGGTCTCCTTTCATCCGTATGCATCGGGCCATGTGGCTGCGGCCATCCAGATGCTTGTGTTGACGGCTGCGGGATTCTGGCTGCTTCTGGACAGGGTGATGTCGGGTAAACCGACCCTCAACCTGGATACCGATTGGTTCTACCGGATGTTCGGACGCGCGCTGATGCGCTTTTGCCGCGTTTATCTCGAAAGCATCCGCAGCAGCATTCGACGCTTTTCCGAAAATCGGACTTCCGCCGTTATCCGGTTTGGAAACAATCCTTATGCAGCGGCAAAGCAGATCGTGTACCGGCTTGCGGGCGACACCGACCCGCGGCCGATTTCCGAGGAGGAACTGCCTTACCGATTTCCGATCGGGCTCGGCGTGTTGGCCTCTTTGGTGTTTCTATCGGTCTTCGGGATCTTCATTTTGAGTGTTTCCCGCTGAGGCGGGATTCAGGGGTTCAGGGTTGAGCCGAGCCGCCGGCCACTGGGCGCTCGATGCTGGATTCTGGATGGCTGAAGCGGCCAATTTGATCGAATCAGATACTGAAGAGAAGAACGCTGAACACTGAACACTGAACACTGAACGCTGAACACTTTGAAGTTTCTAACAAGCCAGGAGCTGATCATGGCGGTTCCGGTCTTTATTTTCACATTTTGCGTCACCTTCGCCGTCTGGCTGGCTCTATCCGGCCGGTTCGACATCTTTCATCTGGGAATGGGGGTTGTTTCCTGTGCGATCGTCTCTTTCTTCTCCTCGGACCTCCTGCTGCAGTCGCCTCGGTTCAGGAGGCTTCCGATGGTTTGGATTCGCTTCATCGGATTTATTCCATGGCTGCTCTATCAGGTGTTAATGGCAAATCTCTATGTGCTGGTGCTCGCTTTTCATCCGAAAATGAGAGAGAAGATCGACCCGCGGATCACCCGATTCAAGAGTCGCTTAAAGAGCGACATCGCGCTGGTTACCCTGGCAAATTCCATCACCCTGACTCCCGGCACCATTACCGTCTACATCTCCGTATACGGAGAAGTGACGGTGCACATGATCGATCTCCAGTCGGGGCAGTCGCTGCCCGGGATGGATGCGAAGATCGCTCAAATTTTTGGTGAATGAATGGATCCGTTTTTTTTCTGGTCAGGCATCTTTTTGGCTGTGCTGATGGTTCTATCCCTTTACAGGGCCGTGGTCGGGCCGACGATCCTGGACCGGCTCATCGGTATGAACGCCATCGGAAGCAAGACCACCGTGATGCTGATCCTGATCGGACTCCTTTACCACCGCGTCGACATGTTCGTAGATATCTCTCTGGCATACGCCATGCTGAATTTCATCGCGGTGCTGGCGGCCTCGCGGTTTTTCCAAAAGAGAAAGGGACTCCATGATGAGACCCCTTGGAGGTGAAGCGGGTTGCGGGTTACGGGTTGCGGGTTGCGGGATTGCATGTTTCAGGTTCAACGTGCAACGTGCAACGTGCAACGTGAAACGATTTCAATAGGGGGAGGTCGTCGGTTGAACATTCTCGTTGTAATCGGTTTGGCGGCGGGACTTCTTTTCTTTCTCGGGGGAACTGTCGGAATCCTTCGATTTCCGGATTTCTATACCCGGCTTCATGCGGCGGGAAAGCTCGATACCATGGGGCTGCTGATGTCCCTGCTTTCCATGGCCCTGTATGCAGGCGGTGATTTATCGATCCCATCCGTTTTGACAGCATTCAAGATCGTGCTGATCGTGGTGTTCGTTTTCATCACCAGCCCCACTGCCACCCACGCCATCATCGATGCCGGGTTCCGGGCGGGTCTCGGTCCGTGGGTCAAGAGCCGCGGAGGAAATAAGCACCGATGATCTGGCCGATTGAGTTCATGGTTCTGCTGATGGTTGTGATCACCGCCATCGGCGCGATTACGGTTAAGGACCTTCTGGGAGCCTCCGTTTTGTTCGGGGCATACAGCTTCTTGCTGTGCCTGCTCTGGGCCATGATGGGGGCAATCGATGTGGCGTTTACGGAGGCCTCGGTCGGGGCAGGAGTCAGTACGGTTTTTTTCGTGGCGGCGGTTTTCAGGACATCGCGGAGGAGCAAAGATTGAAGAGGCTTGCCTTACTCGTCGTCATCTCATGCTGGGGGCTCCTGATATACGGAACGGCCGATTTCCCCGCCTACAGCGATCCGGAGTCTCCGGCCGCCGGACACGTGTCTCCCCGCTATATCGAAAAAAGCCTGGAGGAAACATCGGTTCCAAACATCGTTACGGCCGTGCTGGCAGACTATCGGGGCTACGATACCCTGTTTGAGACCACCGTCATTTTTTCCGCCGGAATCGCCTGCTTTTTTCTGTTGCGGGTTTTCCTGCGGGATCGGGGGGAGGTCCGCTACTACCGGCACATCCCCACCGGAGTAACGCTCAGGATCGAGAAAGGCGGGAGGCTTCCGGAGGAAAGCCCCGATTTCGAACGCATCGACACACTCTGGACCCCCTACGATCTGATCATTCGAACCACCTGCCGGCTTGTCATCCCCTTTATTCAGCTTTTCGGGCTCTACGTGATCGCCCACGGGCATTACAGTCCGGGCGGCGGCTTCCAGGGGGGAGTGATACTGGGAGCTTCCATCATTCTTTTTGCCATTTCTTACGACCTCCGATCCACCCTCCAGCGATTGAGTGAGCGGGCGGGGGCATTTCTGACAGCCACGGGTATTTTTATCTATGCCGGCACAGGGGCCCTCTGCATTCTTCTGGGCGGCAATTTTTTAGACTACAGCGCACTTGCGGGATGGTTGGGGGAAGATCCGGTGCTTGTACGATCCCATGGCATCCTGATCGTTGAAATCGGAGTCGGTTTGACAGTGATGGCAACGATGGCCTGGATCTACTATGTTCTTTCTTCCATGGGAAGAATCGACGAAGGGCTCTGATGATGGATTCGTTCCTTACCGAACTCGTCTCAAAATACAATTACTGGATCTATATCAGTCTTGCGATCATCGGACTTTATGCCGTGATCGTAAAGAACAACATGGTCAAGAAGATCATTGGTATGAACATACTCCAGACGGCCATCATCCTCTTCTACATCTCTGTGGGGGCAAAGAAGGGAGCGACGATTCCAATCATCGTCAACCACTATGGCGCAACACATCCGGTTCATGCCGCCGATTATATCAATCCCCTGCCCCACGTGCTGATGCTGACCGCCATTGTCGTTGCGGTGGGAACACTCGGGGTGGCCCTGAGTCTGGCGTTGAAGATCCACCACCAGTACGGCACGCTCGAAGAAGATGAGATCCATTCACAAATCCGATCTCAAGACCGGTCGCAAGACCGATCGGACCGGAAGCAATGAGCGAGCATTTTCCCGCACTGATCATCATCATTCCCCTGCTGGGAGCGCTTGCAGCAGCCGGAATCGGCTGGGTGAAAGAAAGATTGTGCTACCCGGTCGCTCTCCTTTCGCTGGCCGCATCCTCTGGCGTCGCAGTCGGACTTCTCGATAGGGTGCTCAGGTTCGGCTCCGTGGGCTACCGGTTGGGCGGATGGCCTGCCCCATGGGGAATCACCTATGCGGTGGATCATCTCAACGGCTTGATCCTGGTGGTCATTACGGCGGTTTCCCTGATCAACCTCGTTGCGACCCGGAAAATCGTGGCGAGCGATTTTCCGGGAAAGGTCGGTCCTTTCTATACCCTTTACCTTCTTTTCGGAGCCGGGCTTTCCGGAATCGCGGTCACCGGAGATGCCTTCAACCTCTATGTGCTCCTGGAAATATCATCTCTGACCGGGTACGCCCTTATCGGCATGGGAAAGGATCATGCCCCCCTCGCCGGCCTCAACTACGTACTGATGGGAACGATCGGGGCAAGCTTCTATCTGCTCGGAATCGGTTACCTCTACATGATGACCGGCTCGCTGAACATGGCCGACATGGCCGGAATTCTGCCCAAGCTCTATGGCTCCAGGGTGATTCTCACTGCATTCGTCATCTGCATGGCCGGTCTTTTCATCAAGATGGCGCTGTTTCCGTTTCATATGTGGCTCCCCAATGCCTACGCCTTCTCGCCATCGGCCGCGGTCAGCCTCATTGCTCCCCTGACGACCAAGGTGATGATTTACGTGATGATTCGAATCACGCTTTTCGTGTTTACCCCGGCGTTTGCTTTCGCCGATTCCGCGATCCGTACCGTATTTGTCTGGATGGCCTCTGCCGGCATCGTTGCGGCTTCCGTCTTAGCACTCTCGGAGAGGCGGCTAAAACGTTTTCTGGCCTATGTGCTCATTGCCGAGGTCGGATACATGGTGGGCGGTTTTTGGCTGGGAAACCGGTCCGGAATCACGGGTGCAATCCTCCACATCGTAAACGATGCGGCAATGACGCTGTGTATCTTTCTGGCGGTGGGAAACATCGTCTACAGAGTAAAAGGCGAGGCATTCGGCGATCTCCAGGGGCTTTTCCGGAAAATGCCTTTTTCCATGGCCGCCTTTGTAACGGCTGCGCTTTCCATCATCGGGGTGCCGCCGACCTGCGGCTTTTTCAGCAAATGGTATCTGATTTCCGGTGCGATCTCCGCCGGCCGCTTCGAATTCGTGGGGGCCCTGCTGTTCAGCAGCCTCGTCAACATCGCCCTCTTTTTCAGAATCGTCGAAATCGGCTTCTTTGAACCCGCTGCAGATCATTCCGATGCGCATGCAATTGCCCGCAGTGAAGCACCGATGGAGATGGTCCTTCCACTGCTCGCGGTTGCCGCATGCCTGATCGTACTGGGGATCTACACGGGCGATATCGTTTCCCGAATCATCCGGTTTGTCGTACCTGAAGGGATCGCATAGAGAAAATGGCACCGGTCGTCTCCATCAAACCTCTTCTGGCGGTTTTGGCTTCTCTGGCCGCCGTGCCTTTCATTGTCCGCAGCCGGAAACCCAACCTTCGTGAGAGCTGGACATTTGTCGCCGCCATCGTCAAGTTTTCAATCGTCGCCAGCATGGTCCCCGCGGTCCTTGCGGGCTCTTCTCTCGAATACACGGCGGCCCGGGTTCTTCCCGGCGTCTTCATCGGTTTCCGCGTGGACGCATTCGGGCTTCTGTTTGCCCTGGTATCCTCTTTCCTCTGGATCGTAACCTCCGCCTTTTCCGTGGGCTACATGCGGGGGCTCGATGAGCACGGGCAAACCCGGTATTTCTGCTATTTCGCCCTCTCGCTTTCGGCTACCATCGGAATCGCTTTTTCAGCCAACCTCCTGACGCTCTATCTTTTCTACGAGATGCTCTCGTTTGCCACCTATCCGCTGGTCGCCCATCATCAGGATAACGAAGCGAGACGTTCCGGAAGGAAATATCTGGCATATATCGTGGGCTCTTCCATCGGGCTTCTCCTGCCGGCGATGCTCTACATATACGGAGCAGCCGGCACGCTCGATTTTGCCCGGCAGGGGATACTGAGCGGGAAAGCCGGCCCTTTCGAGGTGAAGATCCTTCTTCTGTTATGCCTGTTCGGTTTTGCCAAAGCGGCGGTGATGCCTTTCCATTCGTGGCTTCCGGCCGCCATGGTCGCCCCCACGCCGGTCAGCGCCCTGCTGCATGCAGTGGCCGTGGTCAAGGCGGGCGCTTTTTCGATCCTTCGAGTGATCACCGGCATCTTCGGGGTCGATCTTCTCGGCACGATGAACCTGGATCTCTTGCTGAGTCCGATAGCGGCTTTCACCATTCTTGCCGCATCGCTGATCGCTTTGAACCAGGATGAGTTGAAGCTCCGGCTCGCTTTTTCGACCATCGCCCAGCTTTCCTATATCGTACTGGGAGCTTCGCTGCTTTCACCGGAGGGGTTGACTGGAGGCATGCTCCACATCGCGATGCATGCCTTCGGAAAAATCACCCTTTTTTTCTGTGCGGGGGCGATCTTTGTCGCCACCGGCACGCGTTACATCAGCGAGATGGACGGACTCGGGAGGAGGATGCCGGTTACGCTCGGCTGTTTCTTTATCGGCTCTCTCAGTGTCATCGGGCTGCCGCCCTGCGGGGGCTTCGTCAGCAAATGGTATCTTTTGCTGGGGAGTTTCGAGTCCGATCGGATGCTCATGGCGGCTCTGCTGCTTTCCAGTTCACTTCTGAATGCGGCCTATTTTCTGCCGATCGTCTACAGAGCCTACTTCGGTCCCTGCGCGAAGTTCGGGAATGGATTTCAGGAGGCCCCGGCTTGGTGCCTGATTCCGCCTGTTCTTACGGCGATCGGCTCCATCTGGCTGTTTTTCGTTCCGCAGCCGTTTCTTCATCTGGCGCAGCAGGCCGCAAGGTACTTTTTTTTCGGGAAATGAGTGACAATAGTGAAGGTGTCAGGTTTCAGGGTGTCAGGTTTCAGTGTTCAGTGTTCAGTGTTTAGGTTTCAGGTGTCAGGTGTCAGAGGGCGCCGATCTTTCATCGCAATCGTCAATCGTCAATCTAAAATCTAAAATCTAAAATCTAAAATTCCACGGGGTTTCTTATGCTGGAAATAGAGGATTTGAAAAAAATCGTCATTCTGACATATCTTTCAGACGAGATGCTGAAAAGGGTCATTCCGATCGTCGACTTTCTCCGGTTCGATGAGCGCGAGCAGGTGTTTCTGGAAGGAGAGCCTGCCGGCCGTTTCTATATGCTTCGCAGAGGAAAGATGCTTCTGGAAAAGAGGATATCGGAAAACATCACCGTTTCGGTCGGCACGATCAAGGCAGGATTTTCCTTCGGATGGTCCGCGATGCTCGATGGAGGCGCATACACCTCCGATGCGATCTGTGCGGAGCCGTGCGAGATTTTTTCTTTCAGAAGAGAAAAGATACTCCCGCTCATGGAATCGGATCCAAGGATGGGATACATCATCTTTCAGCGCCTGCTCCAGGTCGTCAAAAAACGGCTGGACCATCGAACGGAGCAGTTTCTGAAGGCCATCTCCAGTCACCCCGACCTGCGCTCCTTCTTTTAGGGAGCTCCTCAAAATCCGGCCCCCGGCTCTTGCCCGCAGTTCACCGAGAATTGCTGGCGCAACTTTCTCCAAGTTGACAATTTAAATCTATTGACTTAGTCTACACCATTTTATAAACCGGACGTCACCACATAAGGAGACGGAGTTTTTGGCGCCTCACGAACACGAAGCGCCAAAAAATGAAGATGAAACGCTTATGAAAAAACCTCACGCCGTATCGTGGCCCTCAACGGCCGGACGATTGCGAGGAGACCGACGATCGAAACGGTTACATCCATAGAAAAGATGCAGGCTCAAGCAGACCGGCTGCGGCGTGCCGGGAAAAAGATCGTGCTTGTGCCCACCATGGGGTTTTTCCATGACGGACACCTCTCTCTGATGCGGACCGGGCGCGGAATGGCAGATGCCCTGGTCGTCAGCATATTCGTCAACCCCACGCAGTTCGGACCTGGAGAAGACTACGAATCGTATCCGAGGGATCTCGACAGGGATCTCGCATCGGCGGAGCGCGAAGGCGTCGATTTTGTGTTTACGCCTCAAGCGGAGTCCTTGTACGGTCGGGGCTTTCAGACCTACGTCAACTTGGAGGAGCTGCCGAAACATCTCTGCGGCCTTTCCCGTCCGATCCATTTTCGCGGGGTCGCAACCGTCGTCTGCAAGCTGTTCAACATCGTCCGGCCGCATATCGCCATTTTCGGAAAGAAGGACTACCAGCAGTTTCAAATCATCCGCCGGATGGCGAAGGATCTCAATTTCGATATCGATATTCTGGGAGGAGAAACGGTCAGAGAGCCTGACGGGCTGGCCATGAGTTCGAGGAACAGCTTCCTGACGGATCAACAAAGGATTTCGGCCCGCTGCATTCATCGATCGCTTTTGAAAGCGCAGGCGCTTGTTTCTTCCGGAGCCCGTCGAAGCGCCGATATCGTTTCGGCGGCGAATGCCGTGATCCAATCGCAGCCCGATGCGTCAATCGACTACATCCGTGTGTGCGATCCCGAAACGTTGAATGGAGTTGAAACCGTCGATCGACCTGCGTTGATGGCGATTGCCGTAAAGATCGGGAAAACCCGGTTGATCGACAACAAGATATTGATTCCTTAGTGCTTCGACGCGCAATTATTGTGACGTATTATCAGGCACTGGGCAGATATAATTGCTTGCTCGGCACTAAGTCCTGAGCAAGTAACTTCGTCACCGGATTTATGCGCCGATGGACTTAGTACTGCGCAGACTTTTTGAAATCGTTCGGCCGATAAAGCATTCCGGCATTGAGGGGATTTCTTCTCGGTGTCTTCATCCTACAGCCGAACGGTTACATTTTTTCGACTATGACAAAGGAGAGAAACCATGAGCAAAGAAAGATTTCTATTTACCTCCGAATCGGTCACCGAAGGGCATCCCGACAAGGTTGCCGACGCGATCTCCGACTCCATCCTCGACGCCATCATCTCCAAGGACAAGAATGGCCGCGTGGCCTGCGAGACGCTTGTAACCACCGGTTTGGCGTTTATCGCCGGAGAGATTACAACCGACTGCTATGTGGACATGCCCCAAATCATCCGCGATACGATTCGAGAGATCGGCTACAACTCCTCACACATGGGATTCGATTGGAAAACCTGCTCGGTGATTACCAGCATCGGCCAGCAGTCTCCGGATATCGCACAAGGAGTCAATGCGGGCCTGAATAAAGAGCAGGGGGCGGGCGACCAGGGACTGATGTTCGGATATGCCACCGATGAGACGCCCGAGCTGATGCCGATGCCGATCCTCTATGCGCATAACCTCTGCCGCCGGCTTGCCACCGTTCGAAAAAACGGGTCTCTCGATTTCTTACGCCCGGACGGGAAATCCCAGGTGACTGTCGAGTATGAAAACGGCTGTCCCAAGCGGGTAGACACGGTGGTGATCGCGGCGCAACATACCCCGGACGTGCCCTATGACGATCTGCGGGATGCCATCATCAAGGAAGTCATCCACAAAGTCATTCCAAAGGAGATGCGGGACGGCGACACGCGATACTTCATCAACGCCACGGGGCGGTTTGTCGTCGGTGGCCCGATGGGAGACTGCGGCCTGACAGGACGGAAAATCATCGTCGACACCTATGGAGGGCAGGGGAGCCACGGCGGAGGATGCTTTTCCGGCAAGGACCCCAGCAAAGTGGACCGCAGCGCATCGTACATGGCCCGGCATATTGCAAAAAATGTCGTGGCCGCGGGTATTTCAAAGAAATGCGAGATTCAGATCGCCTATGCCATCGGTGTGGCGAAGCCTGTCTCGGTGATGCTCGATCTGATGGGAACGGGTAAAATACCCAAGGAAAAAGCGTCGGCAATCGTTCGAGACACCTTCGACCTGCGGCCCGCTGCGATCATCGAGTACCTGAACCTGCTGCGCCCGATCTATAAAAACACCGCCGCATACGGCCATTTTGGAAGAAACGAGCCCGGATTTACCTGGGAGGAGACCAACAGGGCAAACGAGCTCCGGGAAAAGGCGGGGCTGTAAACAGGAAAGATATTTGAAATTTGAAATTTGAAATTTGAAATCTCACTAAGGGGGTCGCAGAATCGATGAAATTTGATGTCAAGGATAACAAACTTGCCGAAGGGGGAAAACTGAGAATCGAATGGGCGGGTGAAAGCATGCCCGTTCTCAATCGCATCAAGGAGCGGTTCACCAGGGAAAAACCGCTGAAAGGGATTCGGGTGGCAGCCTGCCTTCATGTCACCTCTGAAACAGCCTCCCTGATGCAGACGCTGAAAGCCGGAGGCGCCCAAACCGCGCTTTGCGCTTCCAATCCCCTCAGTACTCAGGACGATGTCGCCGCTTCCCTGGTGAAACACGACAAGATTTCGGTTTTCGCCGTCAAGGGGGAAGACCAGAAGACCTATTACGCGCATATCAACGCGGTGCTCGATACAAAACCCCATTTTACCATGGACGATGGGGCGGATCTGGTATCGACGCTTCATTCGGAACGCTCGGAGCTCATGGAAAACATCAAGGGCGGGACCGAGGAAACCACAACCGGCATCATCCGTTTGAAGAGCATGGCCGCAGACGGCGTGCTGCAGTATCCGATTATTGCCGTAAACGATGCCCGCACCAAACATTTCTTCGACAATCGTTACGGAACGGGACAGAGCACGATCGACGGCATCATTCGTGCAACCAACCGGATGATCGCGGGCAGTTATTTTGTGGTTTGCGGCTACGGGTGGTGCGGAAGGGGCCTGGCGTCGCGCGCCCGGGGAATGGGAGCCCAGGTCATTGTAACGGAGGTTGATGCGGTCTCCGCGCTGGAAGCGGTAATGGACGGGTTCCAGGTGATGCCGATGCGGGAAGCGGCCAAGGTCGGAAACATCTTTTGCACCTTGACCGGAAACATCAATGTCATCCGGAAAGAACATTTCAAGATCATGAAAGACGGCGCGATCGTCTGCAACTCGGGACACTTCAATGTCGAGCTGGATCTCAAGGGGCTGGCCGAAATGGCCGAATCGCGGAGAACAATCCGTCCGTTCGTTGAGGAATTCCGCATCGGAAACGGGAAAAAAATCAATGTGCTCGGAGAGGGCCGGTTGATCAATCTGGCGGCTGCCGAAGGTCATCCTTCGAGTGTCATGGATATGAGCTTCGCCAATCAGGCCCTCAGCATCGAATACATGGCCAGACTGAAGCGTCCGCTGGAAAAAAATGTCTATCCGGTGCCGGAAGAGATCGACTTTGCCATTGCCCGCGAGAAATTGTCCGCCATGGGAATTGCCATCGATCGTCTGACCCCCGAGCAGAAGAAGTATCTTGCAAGTTGGACGATGGGAACCTGAAAGTTATTTCAGATTGATGATTTTAGATTTTGGATTGGGACCGAGCCGTTCATCCATGCTTCGGTTCCACTCCACCCATGGAGTTTCATCCACTTTTTTCATCAACTGAAAGGGGTTTGTTGCGGTGCCGTCCGGGCGGACATGGATCTGCTGCATGGAATTGAGGATGTGACTCCAGGATCCTTTCCCTTGAGCCGAACCTGCCGCATTTGCAGGATTCGCGCCGGTTTCCGGTTTCAGGATTTCCACAGGCCCGGAATAGACTTTCACTCTCGAGGAGCCGTCTGAAAAGACCGTCAGGCGACAGATCCCTCCATTCATCCGGATGCTTGCAAACGGCATCCGGATATTCAGGCCGCCGAATCCTTCGGGTACTGCCGACGCATTGACCCAGACTTCTCCGTTTAAAACCATTATCCACAAACGTCCTTCCGGTCCGTCACCTTCCGGCATTCCATCGAAACGAACCTCTGAAAGCGCATCGAGCCGAAGATGTACCGAAGCGGAAAGTTCAAGCGCCGCTCTGGCCTTCATGCCGGTTCGAACTCGACCGGAAGGGCGAAACCGGTCCCCCGGAGCGACCGGAACTGTTTTCCCCTCTCTGTCAATCCTTGTGACCATTCCTTCAGTCAGAACCGGCATGATTTCATTCGAAGATTTTTTCTCGGGTCCGGCATGGATCGGGAGACAGAAAAAGACGATAAGAACCAGAACGACCGCATGAAAAGCAATTTTAAAGGGTGACTGCGAAGGCCTGTGAGAAATTATTGTCACTGGTAAACATTCCTTCTTTGTGCCTTCGTGCCCGGGGAAGCTGAAAATATCGGAGTCAATCGACAACGATGATGACCCTGCATTGCTTTAGAAAGGAAAAGTGCTCCGATGCATGCCGAAGCTTCGAGGCGTCGGCATTGCTGACGACGATGATCGATCTTCCATCGTTTTTGGTCTTCAAACCCTTGACGATCAAAGGATTCGGTTCGACCCGGCTGCTTGTTTTCGCCAATTGAATCTCTTGCATATAGACGCTCATCCCGGATTCGACGGCATACTCCCGGCTGACAAATGCGGGACCATAAATTTGATTTCCAGCCTCATCGACAATCCGGGGAACCATTGCCGGCTTGACTTCAACCAGCCCCTTGGCGTCGACGATCATACCCGAATGGACAGGACTCTTGCCTGAAGGGGGTTCAGAGCCGGGAAAAGCGGGAGGAGGTTTCATGGGGCTGACCGCACGAATCGGATCGATCTGTTTGATTTCGGAGGGGAGAACGATTTGTGAAAACGACCCGTGAATCGACATCGACAATCTGACCTCGGCGAAATCGTCGGAGCGAATTCCCGGGGTCATCAGCGGCTGTATGGAATCGATCAGGGTCAGCAGCCGTTTCCGGGCCTCGGGATCCCTTTCGAGAAGGTCTCCAACGGTCTTATGAGAATCGATGCGGATCCGTTCGACGATCTGGAGGAGGTTTTTTCTCGCTGCCGCACAAGCCTCGGCCATCGCTTCCTCTTCCTGCCTGGAGCCGTCGGGCAGACGTTTGCATGGACCTCCGACACCGCTTGCTTCAACAACTCCGCTGCTCCAATCGATACTGCCGTTCTCAAATTCGGCGAGTACCTCAGGGAAGCCCGCGCAGAATGCTCCATCGAATACCGTGACCCACATCAGTACGGCCATCGATAAAAAGAGCCGGCATTTCATGTTCTCCCCTCCATTTGTCGAACCGGTAGAAGGTAGACGGTCAAACCGGTAGACGGTGGACAGTATACAGTAGACGGTCGAATCGGCAGACGGTGGGCGGTGGACGGTAGACTGCGAAAGAAACCCGCAACCCGCAACTCGTCTACTTGGTTCTCATGGTAAACGACCCATTCCAATCCTGCGCCGGTGGAGAGACCTGAAATTCCCGGGTTCTGGCCAGAAGGACCCGGCTCGGACCGTCCTCCGGCAAGACCGAAAGGGCCGCTTCGAACGATTCGACAGCACGCTTCCACTCTTTCCCCCGATAGGCTTTCAACCCTTCGGAATAGAGCTCCAGCATTCGACCCTGCGTCAGGTCCATATCTTCCGGATACCCTAACAGCTCGTAGATGGTCACCGGCTCATCCTTTCCCACGACATTGATGGAATCGACCTCTCGCGTCACGATATTTCCGTTCAGGCGATGATAAGTGGCGTCGCTGATCAGCGTGTAGACCCCGTATATTTTGTTGATGCCTTCAAGCCTTGCCGCCGTATTGACGGTGTCCCCCATCATCGTATAATCCATCCGGTTTCTGGACCCCATGTTTCCCACAACGGCAGTTCCCGTGCAAAGCCCGATCCGCATCTTGAGTGCAGGCCTGTTCTGGTCGATCCAAACCCGCCGCAGCTCCGACAACCGCTTCTGCATCCGGATACATGCCCGGCAGGCGATCTCCGCATGATTGGGCAGATCCATCGGTGCACCGAAAAATGCGATGATCGCATCCCCCTCGAATTTATCCACGGTTCCCTCATGCTCCAGGATGATGTTCGTCATTTCGGTCAGAAACTCGTTCAGCAGTTCGACCAGCTCAGTCGGAGTGAGCTTCTCGGATATGCTCGTGAATCCCTGCACATCCGAGAAAAATGCTGTGATATCCCGCTGTTCGCCGCCTAAAACCAGTTTTTCGGGCGACTCGATCAGTTGTTTGACGACAGACGGTGCCAGGTAGGTGGAAAAGGCCCCCCGGATGAACCGTTTCTGTCTTGCTTCAACCAGATACTTGTAGGCGGTAATGCTCACGTAGACAAGGACCGTAACGGTGAGAGGATAGACCATGTTGAGGATCCACCCTTTTTGAGCGAAGAAATAGTAGCATAGAAATACATATCCTGCGAACACCGCAGCGGTTGTCAATGCACCGAGGCTGACTCCGGCGCTCGGGAGAACCAGCCCCAGAAAAAGCCCGGAGACAACCACGGCGAACACATCGAAAAATCGACCCCACTCCGGTTGGTTCAGAAAATCTCCCGAAAGAACGGAATCGATCACATTGGCATGAATTTCGAGCCCCGGGTATACGCTTGCAAAGGGGGTGACCCGCAGATCATAGACTCCGGTTGCGGTCGCGCCGACAAGGACGATCTTGTCCTTCAACGCCGAATCCGGAATCTTTCCCTGCAGGATGTCCGTAATCGAGATGTGCGGAAAGGTCTTGGGACCGCCCCGGTAGTTGACGATGAGGTTTCCATATTCGTCCGTCGGGATGAGCAGGGAGCCCATGCGGACCGAATCGATTCCAAACTGCGAGATATCGACCGAGATGTCCGAGATATCCTGGTTCAGGTAGGCACAGGCCGCTATCAGTGAAAGAGGTGCATACAGTTCGTCTCTGAATTTGAACACGGCAGGGATTTTTCGGATGACGCCGTCCGGATCCGGCATCATGCTGAACGATCCTGCATACGGGGTGGCCCGGGAAATGACGGCAATATTGGACTCCGGTGCGAAGGCCTCGACCAGTCTTACATTTTTAGCTTCCTTGGAGGCGAAACGAATCTGCTTATATTCGGTTCCCTGAAGATTCCGGGCATTGGTTTCAAGAGAGCCTTCATCGAAATGGGCGGCACTCTCGATGTCCGTATGGAAAAAATAGCCGAGAACGATTCTTGCAGAAGAGCGTTTCAGCGCGTCGGCCAGAAGCAGATCGTTATCGCACCGGCTTTTTATTTCCTTGAAATACCCTTCAATACCCCCGTTCCATGCAGCGAAATTCGGCAAAGTTTTTTCGATTTCTTCGACGGTCTGCATCAACTGCAGGTTGTCTGGCTCGAGAAATCCGATATCGAAGGCCACCACCCTGGCACCTGCGGATGAGAGGGCATCGATCAGCTTGACGAACTTGGAACGCGGCCAGACCCACTTTCCCTCGCGCGCGAGGCTTTTTTCATCGACGACGGCCAGAACCACTTCCGGTCTCGGCGGGATGGCGCCACGGGATTGAAATCGTAAATCGATGGTTTTCAGTTCCATCAGATCGAGAAAGGGGATGCCGCTGAAGTAGGCGACCATCCCGGCAAGCGCAGCCAGGACGCCGATGTAAACAGGGCGAAACCGAATCATCTTCTTAAAGAAAGAAGCCATCGCGATCCCTCGCAAAGCGTTTGCAGCGTTCACTGTTCAGGGTTAAATCCAAGGATTCATAATCGATCGATTTTGCCGCTCCTCCGGTAAGCTGCCGGGCCGAACGCTAAACCTTGAATCCCGCCGGGGCGGGAAACCTCTGAAAGCTGAACGCTTAAAAGCGTTTAGTTCAAGAGATCGAAAAAGTCAATTGAGATGTTGCGGGATGCGGGTTTCTTCCGCCGTCTACCGTCCGCCGTCTACCGTCCACCGTTCATGGGTTCCCCGGATCGTGGCCAAAAGCGCTTTTGTGTTTCCGGTCTTGGTCAGATAAGCGGCTGCTCCGGCCTCCGACACGACCGCGGCGATGTCGGAATCCTCGAACATGGAAAGGGCGATGATGCGGATTTCAGGCATTTTCGAATGGATGATCCGGGTTGCCTCGATGCCGTTCATCTTCGGCATTCCGATATCCATCAGGATGACGTCGGGTTTATGCTTGCGTGCCAGTTGAACGGCCGCTTCCCCGTCGCCGGCCTCGGCCACGATCTGAATATCGGGGTGCGAGTTGAGCATCGTAGAGAGGCCCTGGCGCATCACGATGTGATCGTCGACCAGCATGAGGCGGATCCGTTTTTCGAAATCGGCAGGAATCGCTGCAGGAACAGTATCACCGGCAGCACCGCCGCCCTGGCGAGGTTCCGGCTCGCTTTGGCCGGATTCGGCTTTCTCAAGCGGGGCAATCAGCGTGAAGGCGGAGCCTTTTCCCGGTGCGCTTTCAATCTCCAGTCGACCGCCCAACAATTCGAGTCTTTCCCGGATTGTAAACATTCCGAATCCGGAGGTCTGCCCTCCGTTTTCACACATTTCGTCGGAATCGAATCCCTCTCCTTGGTCCCTGACAACGATCCGCAAATGATGCGGGTCCCCTTTGGAAACGAGCACTGCGGCCAAGTTTACCCGCGCATGCTTTACGACATTGAAAAGCAGCTCGCGAACCGATTGGAAAAGGAGCACCGTCATATCTTCCCTGTAGATTTCGATTTCCGGATCTATCTTCAGTTCGACGGAAAGCTCGTATTTTTCTTTCATCCACTTTGACAGCCATTCCAGAGCCGCAGAAAACCCCCGCTGGTAGAGGACCGCCGGCGAAAGCTCGGCAGTCAACGATCGCGATATCTTGATCGATTCCATGAGCATCTTGCAGGCATGATGAAAGAGCTGCTGCTGATCGTCTGAGACGCTCGGGGCGAGGCTTTCCACGCTGAGCTTGGCTCCGACCAGAAGCTGCTGCAGATGGTCGTGCAGAATTTCCGCAAGCCGGCGGCGCTCGCGTTCCTCGGCCAGCGTCAACTCGGATGCCAATCGAGAGAGCTGCTCGGCGCGCCACTTGAGCTCGGCGGTGCGCTCCTGAACCCGTATTTCAAGACTATCCCGTGATTTTTCGAGCTCTCTGACGAGCCTCATCCGTTCCATGGCGGTCGCCACCTGGTCGGCTACCGTCTTCATGAGGGCAAGATCTTCGGGCGAAAATTGGGTCTGTGTGCCGAAGGAAAGGGTTCCGATGAGCCTGTCCCGGAGCATCAACGGGTTGCAGGCATAGGTCTGGATGCCGAAGGATTTGACCCCCTGCATCTGCGGATCGGGGCTGGTGCCGATCTCTTCGGTTACGATTCGCTGCGGCTTCTGATCCGATTTCCGGTTCGATTTCGGGTCCGCTTTTCTATCCGGTCTATCACCGGGGCGGGCGCATACGTTCATCCGATGGTCGGGCCATTCGATCTCCTCGGCTTCCGATTCGGCGATACCCGCGCAGGCATTCAAGTAAAGCATGCCGTCTTTTTCGTCCGCAAGGAAGTTGAGGCAGAGATGACTGTTCAGGTGTGACATGACCTCCCTGCAAAGACCCTCGACGATTTTCTGCGGCTCGTCTGTTGCCAGAAGCCGGCCGGCTGTTTCCGACAGCAGCCTGAATCGATACTCGTTGTCGCGCAGAGCGCTCTCGGCCTGTTTGCGCCCGGTGATGTCGCGGTTGGAAGCACGGCGTCCGATCGGCTGCCCCCTATCGTCCAGCACGGGCCGGCATACGTGGCCGATCCAGCGTTGACCTCCGTCGCGGTGGAAGATCCGGAATTCAATCTCGCATAATTCGCGATGGAGCTGGTCTTCACTCAAATGCGCAAGGACCCGCTCGCGGTCGTCCGGATGGATGATCCGGGAGTAGAGGTCCGGGTCCTGGAGGAACTCCTCGCGCGTGTAGCCGGTGATGCGCTCGCAGGAAGGAGAGACATAAAGGAAGCGGTTGTCCTGGCTGCGCCAGTACTCCCAGTCATAAGTGAAGTCGGAAACGATGCGCAGCTTTTCCGCCGATTCGCTCAGCGCCGCTTGTGCGCGCCGCTTTTCGGTGACGTCGTGGAAGACGAGCACCACCCCGATCAGGTTGCCCGCACCATCCCTGATGGGGGCTGCGCTGTCTTCGATCGGAATTTCCCGCCCGTCGCGGGTCAGAAGGGCGGTGTGGTTGGCCAGGTTTACGACGTTTCCGGCGGACAGCACGCGCTCGACGACGTCTTCGGCCGGCTCGCGGGTTGTTTCGTTTACGATCCGGAAGACATTCCGGATCGGGTGTGCCATCGCCTCCTCGATCGGCCAGGCGGTCAGCGCCTGGGCGACCGGATTGATAAAGGTGACCCGTCCCCCGGTATCGGCGGCGATGACCGCATCGCCGATGCTGCTCAGGGTCACCCGCAGCCACTCGCGCTGGTCGCGCAGGGCCTCCTCGGCACGCTTTCGCTCCTGCACCTCTTTGCTCAAGGCATCCCTTGAAACCTTCGTTTCTCTGAGATTTTCTGTCATGAGGTCGAAGGAGCGGGAAAGTTCTCCGATTTCATCGGTTGGCGCCATGCCGATGCGGTGATCCAGATTTCCGGAGGCGACGATCTCGGTTCCTTTGCGGAGCTCTGAAAGCGATGCCCCGATTTTTTTCATCACCCGCATCAGGACATAGGTCAGGGGACCGGTTGTGGAAAAAATAAGGATGAAGATCAGCGTGCTGATCCTTTTCTGGCTTGAAGTGATCCCGTCGTCGATCAGGCGATCGAGGTGCAGCGCGTCGGACAATGCGTCGCTTGCCTGGATCAGGAGCCTGCCGCCAAGGCGGTCGTCCGCTTCCTTGTGCAGCGGTGTATCCGTAGCTGCGTCCGGATGCTCGCTGTTTGCGACCAGCTTGATGAACGTATCCCACATCGATTCACTGTTGCGGCGGATGCCTTCTAAAAGCCGCTGTTGTTCGCCGTTTGTAAACCGGGCGGATCGGATAAGCTCTGAAATCGAACTGTGTTCGCTCAGGAACTGCGATTTCGGGCGGTCCTCGTGATAAAGCAAATAGGAGCGGGCCATGCTATTCAGATAAAATATGCCCTGAATGATCCGGTGGGCCGTGTGGCTCTTCTCCCGGGCTTCATCCAGGGTCCTGAACGAAAAGAGCAGGAAAATGGCGATGACAAGGGCGATGAGCACCGGCACCCAGGCGGACAGCTTCAATTTCGCGCTGATTTTCATATCCTGATCCTATCTTCCTGCGATCCTGACGGCTTCAGGACTCACCGCCTTCAAACCGCCGGTATAAAAGAGATCGATCAAATTGGACGGGATCCGAACGCCCCCCGTTTCTTTCTTCAACATCCATCTCGCCTGGTCCTCGATGTTCAATACGAGCCCTTCATCCAGCGATACGGCAAAATGGTAGTCTTTCCACTCCTTTTCGAACAGAGGACCTTCGGTGCCGATTTGTTTGGAACAGACGGCCAGAGTCTCATCGGGCTCTTTCGCGATGAACGCGTTTGCCTTTAAGATCGCTCGAAGGAATTTCTCGATGGTGCCGGGGTTGTTTTTCACGAAATCGCGCGCTGCGACGATATTCCAGGTCATCGTGTAAATACTGGGATCGTTCAGAACGAGCGCATTGTCGCCGAGTTTATCCCTGAGCACGGCCGTGTGGGGCGCCCAGGTGGATACGGCATCCACCTGACCGTAGAACAGGGCATCTACGACTCCCTCCGGATGGAGAGGGGCAAGCTGCACCTTTCTGGGATCGATGTAGGAGGCCGTCAGCAAGATATACAAGAAGAAATCGGCGGTGGTGCCTTCCACCCGGCCGATTCTCTTCCCTCGAAGATCACCGGCAGACGAAATCCCCTTATCTTTTCTCGCGATGATCGAAATCGCCCGGTCGACCTTTGAAATGGTGGCCACCACGGCAACCGGCCTGCCGTCAATGGCCGCACGGGCAATCGGTGTGTCCCCGACCGTGGCGAGATCCGCCTTTCCGGACAAGACGGCATCGAGACCGAGGTGCCCCGAAATGTAGGAATCGAGAGTCGCATCGGTTCCTTCTTCCTCGAAGTAGCCCTTCTCACGGGCGATGTAGAGGGGTGCCGAACCCGGCCAGGGGGTTACCGCAATCCGGATCGGCACAGGCTCTTCGGCCGTTTTCGTATCCTGATCCCGGCCGCACCCGGTCATTCCGGCGAGCAGAAAAGAAACGATCGCAAGCAGTGTCATTGATTTCTTCATAGGTTTCCTGAAGGGCTCCGGGTTAAATCTCAATCCAAGGACGACGAATTGAGCCGTTCTGCAACGACAGGGTTTATGTCTTTGAACCGTTCACCGCTGAATCCTTCGGCCGCTCCCCCCGGATCGCCGCCAAAAGCCCATCGAGGTTTCCGGACTTTGTCAGACAGGCGGAAGCTCCGGCTTCCATCAAGATAGAGGCAACTTCGGAATCCTCGAACATGGAAAGTCCGACGATGCGGATTTCCGGCATCTCCGAATGGATGATCCGGGTCGCCTCGATGCCGTTTACCCTCGGCATGCCGATGTCCATCAGGATCACATCCGGTTTGAGCTTGCGGGCCAGGCGGACGGCCGACTCCCCGTCTGAAGCTTCGGCAACGATTTCGATATCGGGATGCGGATCGAGTATCGTGGAAAGCCCCTGGCGCATTACGATGTGGTCGTCGACCACCAGCAGGCGGATTCTGCCCTCGATCTTGCCCGGAGAAGAGGGGGGGAATTGGGGTTCGGTTATTTTGAAAACTCCCGCATCGCCGCTTTTGGATCCACCAGAAAGCCAGGTATCTCACCGTCCAAAGATAAAAATCTTCTTGCATTAC